>CAJKWD010000012.1 GCA_905203475.1 uncultured Acholeplasmataceae bacterium | reverse complement strand
ATAATGAATTATGGAGAATTATAGCCAAAGAGACAGATGGAACCTATAAGATTATCAGAGATGAATTATTACCACAAAACGAAAATTATACAACCATGGCATATGATGTAGCAAATCATCGTACAACAGAAAAGAATACATATTGTACAAATTCATCCTATGGTTGTGGAGTATTCGCAGCCGTATCAGGAACATTTCAAACACCAGATGGGGAGTTTAGTGGAACCGTGACAGAAGATTCCAGTATGAAACAGTATTTAAACGATACATATTATCCAACATTAGACGGAACTGCTAAAACACAAGTACAAAGTCATACTTTCAATATTGGTAGTGTACAGATATTATATAAAAGTGGAAATGATAGTATTGCAAAGAATATTGCCGGAGAGAAGATGTACAAGTGGACAGGAAATGTAGGACTTGTGAATGTTAGTGATTTACTAAGAGCAAGTACAAATGTTGCGTGTATATCAGCAACGGACCAGATGAATAAATTAATAGAAGAAATACCAGAAACTATATGTGATAGTAATTATTTATTAGAAGCATTACCTGATCCAACAGGATACTGGGCAATGAATGCGTTTTCTGCAGAGGTTGGATACGACTCGAGTTCTGTCTGGTATGTTGTGTTCTCTGAAGGTGCTGGATTCTTTGGTGGCCACAATGCGTACCGTGACAATTTTAGTGGAATTCGTCCAGTTGTATTCTTAAAATCATCTATCCAAATCACTGGAGGAAATGGTACAAAAGGAAATCCGTATACGATAGGATAAGAAGAATGAGATAATCATTCTTTTTTTGTTGACAATAAAGAATCTTATGTTATGCTTGTTGTAGAAGGGATGTTAAGATATGAGAAAACACTTAGATAATATAGTACAAGATTTGATACAACTACAAGAAATAAATCAATATGATTTAAAGAACGTTGATCTTATATTTATGAAATCTAATATATTACAGTGGATAGATATGTTAGAAAATAATCATATTGAAACAATGGATTTTAACATTCTAAAAGAAATAGAGCATATGATTTATTTATTAAATTTAAATAATAATTTTTCTACTTTGACAGATCATATGAGTAATGAATTTTATGCTTTTGAATTTATGTTACAAGAAAAGTTAAAAAGAAAAGAGGTATAGTTATGTCAGGAAAAGATAAATATGGATATCAACATGAGGATGGACATTATTCAAAAATGACAGGAAATGATACAAATTCTTCTTTCTCAGTATATGATAAAAATCCTTCAGAGCCTGATCATTCGGCAATTCATATTAATATTAATACAGATACTGGGAAAGGTTCTATTGTTGAACACGATGCTGATGGAAAATCAACTAAAACTGATATTTCTTGTTATTTAACAACGGCATGTATGAAAAAAATGCCAAAAGCGTTTGATGATAACTGTTATGAATTGACAATGTTAAGATGGTTTCGTGATCAATTTGTAGCAACTTCTGATATAAATTACTACTATCAAGTTGCACCTGTCATTGTAGAAGCAATTGATCAGATGATGCAAAGTAATACGGTTTATGATGAAATTTACCACAATATTATAAAATATTGTGTTTATAAAATTGAATGTGGTGAATATCAAGAAGCTTATGATAGATATAAAGATAGTATACTTTGTTTTGTAGAAGAATACGCTAGACCATATTTAGTGCAAAAGTTTGTAAAAAAATTAAAAAAAGTAAGGAATGCCAAAACATCTATGTAAGTAGATGTTTTTTGTAGGTTAAATATCAATTAGTAATCTATTATTTCAGGTAGGTGAAAAATAATAAAGCTTAAGATGATATATATTTTTTTCTTAAATTCTGATATAATGATATACAGGGTGTTAGTATGAAAGATATATATGGAATGACTCATGAAGATTTAGAACAATATTTTTTAGCCCTAGGGGAGAAGAAATTTAAAGCAACACAAATTTATGAGTGGCTTTATGAGAAAAGAGTAACTTCTTTTGATGAGATGAGTAATGTAAAAAAAGCTGTGATTACGAAATTAAAAGAAGACTTCTATTTTGGTAAATTAACGATGTTAGAAAAACAAGATGATGTTGATGTTCATAAATATTTATTTGAACTTTCTGATGGAAATAAAATAGAAGCTGTTTTAATGAATCATGATTATGGGAATAGTTTATGTGTTTCTAGTCAAGTAGGTTGTAATATGGGATGTGCTTTTTGTGAAAGTGGAAGATTAAAAAAAGTACGTAATTTAGAAACTTCTGAAATGGTAGAACAAGTATTACAAATTGAAAAAGATTTTAAAAAACGTATTAGTCATGTCGTTTTAATGGGAATTGGAGAACCATTTGATAATTATGACAATGTGATTCGTTTTATTCGTATTTTAAATCATCCGAAAGGATTTGCAATTGGAGCTAGACATATTACTGTATCTACTTGTGGAATTGTTCCTAAAATAGAACAATTTATGAAAGATGAAAACCAAGTGAATTTAGCGATTAGTCTTCATGCTCCAAATAATGAATTAAGAAGTAAATTGATGAAGATTAATAAGGCCTATCCATTAGAAAAATTAATGCCAGTATTAAAGAAATATATTGATGTAACACATCGTAGACTTACGTTTGAATATATTTTATTACAGGATGTGAATGATACAGACGAGTGTGCATTAGAACTTGCACATTTATTAAAAGGAATGAATTGCTATGTGAATTTAATTCCATATAATGAAACGAGTCATTTCGAATATAAAAAGAGTCGTCAAGAACGAATATTGAATTTCTTAGATGTACTGAAAAAAAATCACATTCAAGCAACAATTAGAAGAGAGTTTGGTAGCAAAGTACAGGCAGCTTGTGGACAACTTCGTTCTAATTATGAGGAGGGATAAAGTGGATTATTTTTGCTTAACGGATCCTGGAAAGGTTAGGGATCATAATGAAGATTCTGTAGCAATTGTAATGAATGAATCACTAGAATATTTACTTGCTGTAGCAGA
This sequence comes from uncultured Acholeplasmataceae bacterium, assembly GCA_905203475.1. Classification (GTDB taxonomy): domain Bacteria; phylum Bacillota_I; class Bacilli_A; order RF39; family UBA660; genus UMGS2016. Next base: position 26,496 of record CAJKWD010000012.1, on the reverse strand, counting down.
TGGTATGGGGGGACATCGTGCTGGTGAAATCGCAAGTAGTATTACCATTAATCATTTAACAAAAAGCTTTAAAGATAAAATTTCTGTAGGTACCAAAGAAGAAGCAATTGACTTTTTAAAACAAGCTGTATCAGAAGCCAATGAAAAAATATATGCTTATACAGAAGAAAATCCAGAATCAAAAGGAATGGGTACAACAATTGTAGTTGCACTTCTAACTCCAGAATATTTATTATTTGGTAATATTGGAGATTCCAGTGGTTTTGTTTTAAAACATGGTAAGATTCATAAAATTACCAATGATCATACATTAGTAAATTTACTTGTAAAAAGTGGAGAACTTACAGAAGAGGAAGCAAAAGAACATCCTCGTAAAAATGTATTGATGAGAGCGCTTGGAGCAACAACAACAGTAGAGATGGATATTTTTGATGTTGAAACAGATGTGGAAGGCATTTTGCTTTGTAGTGATGGTCTTACGAATATGCTAGAGTTTGAACAAATTGAAAGAGTTTTAAATGAAAAGTTAGATGCCCAAGATATGGTTAGAAAATTAATTCATAAGAGTAATAATCGTGGTGGAAATGATAATATTTCTGTAGCGTATTTGAAAAGAGGTGTTCAATAATGGTTGCAAGAGGGCAGAAGATAAATGATCGTTATCAAATTATTCGTTTAATTGGTGAAGGAGGTATGGCAAATGTCTACCTTGCTCATGATACAATTTTAGATCGTGATGTAGCTGTAAAAATATTGCGTGGTGATTTAGCTGGAGATGAGAAATTTGTAAAGAAATTTCAAAGAGAAGCAATTAGCGCTTCTAGTTTAAATCATCCAAACATCGTAGAACTTTATGATGTTGGAGAAGATAATGGTGAATATTTTATTGTCATGGAATATGTAGAAGGTAAGACATTAAAAAGTTTAATAAAAAAACGTGGTGCACTTACTTTACCAGAAGTTGTAGATATTATGTTACAGCTTACAAGTGCGATTGCACACGCCCATGATAGCTATATTATTCATCGTGATATTAAACCACAAAATGTTTTAATTTTAGATAATGGTATGGTAAAAATTACAGACTTTGGAATTGCTACTGCTTTAAATAATCATGAATTAACAGAGACAAATTCTATTATGGGTTCTGTTCATTATTTACCACCAGAACAAGCGAATGGAAATGGCGCAACTGTTAAGAGTGATATTTATTCATTAGGTATATTAATGTTTGAATTATTAACAGGTAGAGTTCCATTTAAAGGTGATAATGCAGTTGAAATTGCGATTAAACAAATGAAAACACCAATCCCAAGTGTTAGAAAATACAACGAAGATATTCCACAAAGTGTTGAAAATGTTATCTTAAGAGCATGTGCGAAAAACCCTAAAAATCGTTATGATTCAGCTCGTGAGATGCATGATGATTTAAAAACAGTATTATCTCCAGAACGTGAAGATGAAGAAAAATGGGTATATTCATATCCAGAAAATGAATTAGAAGAAACAAAAAAATTATCACGTGAAGAATTAAATAAAGGACTTCTAGATGAGTTAGAAAATGAAGAGGAAAGTCGTAGTAAACGTAAAAAAGATAAGAAAGAAAAAAAATTAAATACGGGATTAATGATTGCTGGTAGTATTTTCGCAACATTAGTAATTGTATTTATCGCAATTTTCTTATTAATTCCTAAAATTACAGGTGGTAAAGAAGTAAAAGTACCAGATGTTAGTAAGATGACTGTAGAGAAAGCAAAAGAAAAATTAGAGGACGCTGGATTAGAAGTTACTTCTAAAGATGTAAAACAAGCAAATGATAAAGTTAAAAAGGGTAGAGTTATCAAGACAAGCCCAGAAAAAGGTAGAAGTGTAAAAAAAGGTACCAAAATTCAATTATATGTATCAACAGGTACCAACAAAGTAGAAGTAGAAGATTATACAGGTATGAATTATTATGAAGTAGAAGCAATGTTAAAAGCTTCTGATATTAATGTTGAAAGAGAAACTAGAGAATATGCAGAATCTGATACTTCAGTAAAAGCTGGAACAATTGTTGGTCAAAGTGTAGATGCAGGGGAAGAGTTAGAAAAAGGAGATACCATTGTTCTTTATGTTCCAGAATTTTATGCGGAATACCCAGACTTTATTGGAGAAAATTATACAATTAGTCAAGTAGAAGCATGGGCTAATAAACATGGTGTAACACTTGAAAAAAATTATCGAGAAACAGATGATGTAGAACCAAACATGATTCTATCACAGAGTAGAGCAGCAGGAACAAAAGTAAATACAAGTGTAACATTAACAGTTACAGTATCAAAGAAATCAGAAAAAGCATCTCCATCTCCAAGTCCAACAACAACTCCATCCACTACACCATCACCTACAACTTCAGCTACTCCAACAGAATAGGAATACGTATGCAAGGAAGAATTATAAAAAATATTAGTAATGATTATACGGTACAAACAAAGACAGGTAATGTCTTTGTTTGTAAATGCCGTGGTAAATTTCGTAATATGAAAATCATACCACTTGTTGGTGATGAAGTTTTATTTGATGATGAAAATAATTATATTTTAGAAATATTACCAAGAAAAAATGAATTAAAAAGACCTCCTGTTTCCAATATTGATCAGGTTGTCATTTTAACAAGTGTAAAGCATCCTAATTTTTCTTCTTATTTATTAGATAAATTAATTACAATTATTGAATATAATCGTATTGAACCAATTATTTGTTTTACAAAACTAGATTTATTAACAGAAGAAGAAATGCATGAGATAGAAACAATTATGGATTATTATAAAAAGATTGGTTATCAAGTATATCGTAATACTGATTTAGAGCAAATTAAGAATATATTTCAAAATAAGATTACTGTCTTTACTGGTCAAAGTGGAGCTGGTAAATCAACACTTTTAAATCATTTAGATGCGAAGTTACAATTAAAAACATCAGAAATTTCTTATGCTTTAGGAAGAGGTAAACATACGACAAGACATGTTGAATTAATTCCATTGTTTGGAGGATTGGTAGCTGATACACCAGGCTTTTCTGCTCTTGATTTTGAAATGGATAAAGCAAGTATTAGAGATCAATTTAAAGAGTTTGAAACATATAAAGAGTATTGTAAATATAAAGATTGCATGCATGATAAAGAAGATCATTGTATGGTAAAAGAAAAAGTAGAGGATGGTACAATTTTAAAATCAAGATATGAAAATTATATTCAGTTTATACGAGGTGATGTATGAAAATATCAACCAGTATTTTATCAGTTCAAGATCATATAAATGACTGTTTAGAAAAGTTAAATTATACGGATACAGATTATATTCATCTAGATGTTATGGATGGTAAATTTGTATCACATAAAACAAAGGATTATATACCTTTAAAAAATCAATTATTAAAGCCATTAGACATTCATTTAATGGTAGAAGACGTACCAGCTTATTTTGAACATTACATCGCTTTAAAGCCTGATTATATTACATTTCATGTAGAAGTCAGTACTAAAATTGAAAAGTTAATTCATATGATTCATGAGAAAAATATAAAAGTAGGTATTTCTTTAAAACCTGATACACCAGTTTCTTTTCTAATACCATATTTAGATGAAATAGATTTAGTATTAGTCATGAGTGTAGAACCTGGAGCAGGAGGACAAACTTTCTTAGAAAGTGCTAGTGATAAAATTCGTTTTCTTGATAGAATGCGAAAAGAAAGAAATTATCACTATGTAATAGAAGTAGATGGTGGTATCAATGAAAAAACAAAGCAACAATGTATTGGAGCAGATATTTTAGTTTCTGGTAGTTTTATTACTAACCATGATGATTACCAACATCAAATTGATATGTTACGTTAAATGAGTATTCTTTATGGAATACTTTTTATTTACAAAACTTGGTGATTATCATATAATGGAAGAGGGATACTTAACAAGTGTCCACAGAAATACGTGTACACTTAGTTTATACTAGGTGTTTTTTAATGTAATTAACAGTAGAAGAATCATGAGAAGTTTCAGAAGTTGTAATAGAGTATAGATGATTTTTTCTCATATCTCATACTATCACCTCCTTATCTATATTGGAGGTGAACACCTAATGATTACTGTAAAGAGATATCGAATTGCTTTGCAATCGGGATAAAATATGATATATTAGATATAGTAGAAGACTCGAGAGGTGTAGTAAATGAAGAGAGTTTTTGTTAGCCAAAAGTTACCATGGGGGGGGGTATTTAAGTAATAACTCCCTTGTATATAAAAGAAGTTTAAAAGATTTTTGTTGTTGGAACTTAGCATTAAGTTGTTTTCTTTGTGGAAACAACTTTTTTGTGTGTTTAAAAGGAGTGATTTTATGAGAAAAATAAAAAGAAGAAAGTATTATACAAAGTATCTCATCATCACAACAATATGTGTTTTTTCATGTATGGGAATAGGATATAGTTATTTACAAGAAAATTTAGATATTAATATGAGCTTATCTAAAAAAAGAATAGATATTACAGATAATGTAGTAGCAAGTGGAGATGGGTTATATGAAGATAAGTATGAAAGTGGAAGATATATTTATCGTGGTAGTAATCCAAACAATTATATAGAGTTTAATGATGAATTATGGAGAATTATCGCTAAAGAAACAGATGGAACCTATAAGATTATCAGGGATGAATTATTACCACAGAATGACGGGTATACAAAAATGTCATATGATGAAGCATATCATAGAAGTACGGAAAATAATACATATTGTACAAATTCAAATTGGGGATGTGGAGTGTTTGCAGCCGTATCAGGCACCTTTCAAACTCCAAATGGAAACTATCGTGGAACCGTAACAGAAGATTCTAGTATAAAGGAGTATCTAAACAATACATATTACCCAACATTAAATAGAACAGCTAAAATACAAGTACAAAGCCATATTTTTAATATTGGTAGTGTTCAATATTTAGATAAAAGTGGAAATGACAGTATTGAAAAAAATATAGCAGGAGAGAAGATGTATCAATGGACAGGAAATGTAGGGCTAGTCAATGTTAGTGATTTATTAAGGGCAAGTACGAATACAGCATGTGAATCAGCGACTGATCAGTATAAGCAATTATCTGCAGATACTTCAAAAGAAACTTGTAGTTCTTATTTAATAGAATTATCAAATCAAATGGTATATTGGACCATAAATGCGTTTTCTGCAGAGTCTGGAAATTATGCAAGCAATGCGTGGGGAGTTGCTTTATTGGAAGATAAAGTTGGTTTTGTATATTATAATACTCATTATGGAAAGAATTATGGTACTGGTGTCCGTCCAGTTATCTTTTTAAAGCCATCAATTCATTTTATTAGTGGAAACGGAACCAAATCAAATCCATACATCATAGAATAAGAAATTGTGAGAGCAATTTCCTTTTTTTATTTAAAACAATTTATTATGAGAATATGTGACAAATTTGTCACGAAGAATATAGGAGAATAACTTGCTGATTTTAGGAATTAGTGTTATACTGTTTTAGTATGAATATTGAGGTGAGTTATGCAAAAGAAAATAAAAGATACTTCAAAACGTATTACTAAAAAAATGAAGTCATATTCTGCAAATTATATGAAAACAAATATCTTGTTTTTAAGTTTTGTTGTGACTTCTGTATTAAATGCAACATTATTACGTTATTTGACAGTAAAAAATTATTTTGATGTATTTCCGATATTAGCAGACTTAGCAGTTGTTGTAATTATTGGTGCATTTGGTTATTTCTTTAAACCAAAGAATCAGTTTAAATATTTTGCCACTTGCTCTATCATCTTTACGATTTTGTGTATTATAAATTCAATGTATTATACGAATTATTTATCATTTGCGTCTCTATCATTATTACAGACATCATTACAGATTGTAGATGTTGCGGATGCAGTTGTAGAAAATGTTATGGAGTTAAAAGATTTTTCTTATATATGGGCTCCAATCGCACTTTTCTTTTTAAATCATACATTGAAGAAGAAAGATTATTATAAGAAAGTAGCTGAAATTGAAGTAGGAAAAGTAAGAGCACTAAATACTATGGTATTTGGACTTGTTGTTGTAGGTGTATTTATTTCTACTTTAAATTCAGTAGATATTTCAAGACTTGGAAAACAATGGAATCGTGAGTTTATTGTGATGCGTTTTGGGCTATATACATATCAAATCAATGATGTTATTTCTAGTTTAAAACCTCAAATTAGTCCACTGTTTGGATATGATGAAAAAGCACGTGAATTTAGAGAGTATTATGATAAAAGAAGTCAAGAGACACACGCTGAAAACGAATATACAAATGTCTTTAAAGGGAAGAATTTACTTGTGATTCATGCTGAGAGTATGCAAGAGTTTGTAATGGATTTAAAGTTTAATGGGGAAGAGTTAACACCAAATTTAAATCGTATTGCTAGCGAAGGTTTATTTTTCTCTAATTTCTATGCACAAGAAAGTGTTGGAACTAGTAGTGATACTGAATTTACTTTTAATACTGCACTTATGCCAGCAACGAGTGGAACTGTATTTATTAGCTATTGGGATAGAGAATATGTTACTATTCCTAAGTTGTTAAAAGAACAAGGATATTATGCATTTAGTATGCATGGAAATAAGGGTAGTATGTGGAATCGTGATACGGTTCATCCAAAAACATTAGGATATGATAGATTCTATAGTTATAATGATTTTAAGATTGATGAGACAATTGGATTAGGATTATCTGATCGTTCATTCTTTAGACAAGCAGTTCCAAAAATTAAGAAGATTCAAGAAAAGAACAAGAATTTCTATGGAACATTAATTATGCTTTCTAACCATACACCATTCTCAGATGTTGAACATTTACCAGATCCAATTGAGGTAGATTATAAATATGAGAAAACAAATCCTGAAACGGGAGAGAAAGAAACTGTTTCAGCACCATATATGGAAGGTACAAAGTTAGGAAATTACTTTAAATTTGTACATTATGCAGATAGTGCAATTGGACAGTTATTTGATGATTTAGATAAAGCTGGTATTTTAGATAATACAGTAGTAGTAATTTATGGAGATCATGATGCAAAATTAAAACAATCTGAGTTTGAATATTTCTATAATTACGATCCTTATACAGACAGTGTTTTAGATAAAGATGATCCAAATTATCACGATGTTGATTTTTATGATTATGAGTTAAATCGTAAGGTACCATTGATTATTTGGACAAAAGATCATGAGAATGACGATAAGTATACGAAAGAAATTACAAAAATAATGGGTATGTATGATGTACTTCCAACATTAGGAAATATGTTTGGATTTACTGATAAGTATGCATTAGGTCATGATATCTTCTCAACTGATGAAAATGTTGTTATTTTCCCTGATGGTAACTGGTTGACAGATAAGATGTATTATAATCATCAAAAAGGGGAAGGAAAGGTATTACATGATGGTGATACAGTAAGTATTGATTATATTGAAAAGTATAATCAAATGTCAGAGGAATTATTAAATGTAAGCGATTCTATTATTGTTTATGATTTAATTAAAAAACAAGATGAAGCAAAGAAAATTGTAGATGATTATAATAAATAGGAGGATTATATGGCAGCAACTACTCGTACAAAAAAAAGAAAGTTAAAAAAGAAGAGAATTATTATTGCAATGGTTGTTTTAGTTGCAATCATTGCAGTAGCATCTTTTGGTGTTTATCAGATATGCTTTAATAAAAAAGAAGCAAAAACTGTTGTAACAGTAACTGATAAGATTGCTAATGGATATGATTATTCCATTACTGATGAAGCTACAAAATATTCAAAAGATTTATTTTCAAAATTAAAGAAAGAATTATCTAAGGATAGTGTAGACGAAGAAAAATATGCGAAATTAGAAACGCAATTATTTATGAGTGAATTGTTTACGTTATCTAATAAAGTAAATCGAAATGATGTAGGTGGTGTACAATTTGTTTACAAGGATTATCAAGAATCATTTACGAAAGAAGCAATGGAAGGCCTTTATCACTATGTAGAGAATGATATATATGGGGATAGAAAGCAAGAACTTCCAGAAGTAGTAAATGTCGATGTAATCAATGTAGAACAAAAAGAATATACACTAAATGATGAAGTAACAGATGATAAAGCTTATTATATTGATGTTACTATGAATTATGCGAAAGATCTTGGATATCAAAAGTCTGCAACTGTTGTATTAATCCATAATGGTAAACGTTTAGATATTGTTAAAATGACTGAAAAATAGATGGAAGAATATTCTTTCATCTTTTTTTGTAAACAGTAGATGAAAAAAAAGAGGAAACATGATATAATGAAAAAGAGAATGAGAGGTAAGCTATGACAGAAGGTAAGAAACAATGGTTGATTGCACTTTCTATTTTATGTGCTTTTATCTTATTATGGATCTTTTTATTTTTTATGATGAAGAGTCCTACGAAAACGAATTATAGTAAAGTGAGTCAATTGACTTTTGAGACACGATTGAAACAGGTTTCTTCTGATATAAAAGGAGAAAAACAGGGTCAATATATAAAATACCAGATTGATGAAAATCGTGAAATCTATGTAGATTATCAAAAGAAAAATATTTCTCGATTATTACTTGTCTTTGATCAAGAGAATTATCAAGAAACAACATCTAAGCCATTATTACAAGAAGTAATTGATATTTGTATTCCAAAGTTGGAGGACAATGAAAAGATTGCTACACGATTAATGGACTTTGAGGAAAAAGAAGATGATTTAGTGGCTAATGATATTACTATAGATAATATTGAATTCTTATCACGCATTGATCGTGATAAAAAGAAAATAGTATTTTATATTTATTATTTAGATAATGAATGAAGAGGGGATTGATTGTATGGATTTAGTTATTTTTATTGTTTTAGCACTCATAGTAGTTATTTTATTTAAATCATTTGATAGCTTTGTTTATTTCTTTGCGATTATTGATATCTTGCTTCGTATTTTAGATTTCTTAAAGCAACTTTTAAATATTCCAGAGTTAACGAGCTTTTTAAATCAATATGTACCAACGAGTATTCTCAGTATGATAAATCATTATTCAACAGGTGTATTTAATCAAATATTGACATGGGGATATCTTATCTGTTTTATTGTATTTGAAGTATATTTAATCAAATATTTTATGAAAACAAAAAGAAGGAGATAGTTATGAAAAAGGGTTTTACTTTAGTAGAATTATTAGCAACCATTACGATTTTAGGGATTATTGCATTGTTGTTAGTGCCAACTGTAACTGGGACACTTTCTAGTTTTCGTCAAGATTCTTCTGAAAATCAGAAAAAGTCGATTGTCTCAGCTGCAAAATTATGGGCAAGTGATCATCGAATTGATCTGCCTGCAACAGATGGTGAAACAATTTGTGTAAAGGTTTCAGAGTTAAAACAAGGTTATTTAGAAGAAGATATTAAAGACCCGGATACAAAGCAGTCTATTTCAAATAATGCAGGGGTACAAATTAAACGTGTGGGAAAATCATATGAGTATACCTATCAAGATAGTTGTTCTGGAGTATCTGTTAGTCCAGATCCTTCAGATAGTCCAACACCATCAGATAGTCCAAAGCCTTCAGAAAAACCAATTAGTATGCAATTAGCTTTAAAAGAAGTAGGGGTTACGAGTTCTAGTGTTACAGTACAGGCTAGTGCAACAGTTACGAATGATACCCTAAAAGGGTATCAATTTTCTTCTAATGGAGGAACATGGACATCATTACAGACAAGTGGTACAAAAGTATTTACGGGTTTAAAGAAAAATACAAATTATGAAATTAAAGTAAGAGCACTTTCTAGTAGTAATCAACAAATAGAAAAGTCTATTACTTTACATACAAGTAATATTGGGACTCCTACTTATCAGGTAACAAATACAAGTGATCACAAGAAAAATGTAACGATTCAATATCCAAGTGGGAAAGAATCAAGTTGGGTATATGAGTATTCTTTAGATAGTGGTCGCAGTTGGAATACAGTAGATGGAGTAAGCCACAGTATGAAATTTGAACAATCTGGTACAGTCATTGCCCGTGTAAGAGATACAGGAAACAACAATAATACGGTGACAGCTAGTGTTTTAACAGTTACTGTAGAAGTTCCAAAATTACAAGTAATTAGTTCTGTTGAGATGGTATCAGGATCGTCAACTACGAATTCATGTCTAACATTTAAGAATTGGCATATATCATGGTTATTTGTATATTCTGATAATTCTATAGAACGTTTTCCAAGTGCAACTGTAGAAATTTTCTATCCAAATGAAACAACACCAATTACTTATTATAATCAAAATTCATCTCTTACTGTTCCGAATATTCCATCTCCACATAATTCTACATGTGTTGGTGATGGTAAAAAATATAAGATTCGTGTTATTGCCCCAAATGGCAAAACCGGAACAGCTATATATAATTGGACACAAGCTAGCAATGGAAAATATGATTGGTTGCGAGATAGTTATGAATATTAGATACTTTTTCGAAAGTATCTTTTTTTCTTCCAAACATTTGTTTGTTATGGTATAATGAAATAGGTGATACTATGTATTCATATATAACAGGAATTGTAAAAGAAATAGAAGCAAGTTATATTGTTGTAGATAATCATGGAATTGGATATATGATTTATACTGCTAATCCATATCAGTTTCATGAGGAGGAAGAAGTTAAGATCTATGTGTATCAACAAATAAGAGAAGATGAGAATACACTTTATGGTTTTAAAACAAAAGAAGAGAAGGATTTATTTTTACAATTAATTCAAGTAAAAGGATTGGGATGTAAGATGGCATTACCAATGTTGGCAACAGGATCAATTGTGGGAATACAGGATGCAATTGAAAGGGAAAATGTATTATATTTAAAGAAGTTTCCTAAGATTGGAGATAAAGTAGCTAGACAAATTATATTAGACTTGAAAGGTAAATTAGCTGCTTCTACATCTGGACAAAAAGCAGTGGATCAGTTTGCAGAATTGGTAGAAGTATTAAAAGGATTAGGATATAAACAACCAGATATTAAACGTGTTTTACCACAAATTGATAGTAGTTTAGAGTTAGAAGATCAAATTAAAGAAGCATTAAAACTTATGTTAAAATAGGAGGTGCTTATGGAAGAAGATAGAATTGTAACAGGTGAAAAGTTAAAAGAAGATAATTTTGAACAGAGTATCCGTCCTGATCGTATTGATGATTATATTGGACAGGGAGAAGTGAAAGAAAATTTAGAGATTTTTATTAAAGCAGCAAAGATGCGTGAAGAGCCATTGGACCATGTCTTGTTATATGGCCCTCCAGGACTTGGAAAGACAACATTGTCTTATATTATTGCTAATGAGTTAGGTAGTAATATTAAAACAGCGTCTGGTCCATCAATTGAAAAGAGTGGCGATTTAGCTGCAATTCTTTCTACTTTAGAGCCGGGGGATGTATTATTTATTGATGAGATTCATCGTATGCCTCGTTTTATTGAAGAAATTTTATATCCAGCTATGGAAGATTTTACATTAGATATTATTGTGGGAGAAGGGTCTACTAGTCGTAATATTAAAATTAATTTACCCCCTTTTACATTAGTTGGAGCAACGACACGTGCTGGAGATTTATCAGATCCATTACGTGATCGTTTTGGTATTATTTCGAAATTAAATTATTATACTGTAGAAGAGTTAACACAAATTGTAAAAAGAACGAGTCGTGTTTTAGAGTGTAGTATTGACGATGATGCTGCGATAGAACTTGCAACACGTAGTAGGGGAACTCCACGTATTGCGAATCGTCTATTCCGTCGTGTTCGTGACTTTGCCCTTGTTATGGGAAATGGGAATATCGATTTAGAAATTACGAAATATGCATTGGACAAGCTAAAAGTAGATAGTTTAGGATTAGATAATACCGATTATAATTTATTAAAATCTATTATTGAAAAGTTTAATGGTGGTCCTGTTGGTATTGAAGCGATTGCCTCTTCTATTGGTGAAGAAAGAGGTACAATTGAAGACGTTTATGAACCTTATCTTTTACAGACTGGGTTATTAAAACGAACGAGTAGAGGAAGAATGGCGACGAGAAAAGCATATGAGCATTTACAGATTCCTTATCCAGAAAAAGGTGAATAAATGAAAGTAATTGTAATATTAGGACCTACAGCGGTTGGTAAAACAAAATTAAGTGTGGAATTGGCTAAGAGATTAAATGGAGAAGTGATTAATGCGGATAGTACACAAGTCTATCAAGGGTTAGATATTGCTACTGCTAAGGTAACTGAGAAAGAAAAGGAATATATTCCTCATCATTTATTTGATATTAAAAAGATGACAGAAGATTATAGTGTCAGTGATTATCAGAAAGATGTTAGAATGGTTATTGATGATTGTATAAAACGTGGTAAGACACCTATTTTGGTAGGAGGAACTGGTTTATATATCAAAGCTGCATTATATAATTATCAGTTTGAACCTACTTCTTATAAAGGAAACTATCAATGTTTTAGCAATGAAGAACTTTATCAACAATTGTGTCAAATCAATCCAAATACAAAAATTCATCCAAACAATCGTAAGAGAATTGAAAGAGCCCTTGATTATTATCATGAAACAGGACAAGTGTTAGAGTTAAAAGAGAAGTCAGAGACATTATTATATCCAACCGTTTTTATAGGATTGACATGTGATCGTAATTTGTTATATGAACGAATTAATCATCGTGTAGATGTTATGAAAGAACAAGGATTAGTAGAAGAAGCAAGGAAGATATATGATTCTCATATTCGTACAAAAGCAATCATGACACCTATTGGTTATAAACAATTATTTCCTTATTTTGAGGGAACAAAAAGTTTAGATGAATGTTTAGAGATAATCAAAAAAGAGAGTAGACATTATGCGAAAAGGCAATATACCTTTTTTAAACATCAATTACCTGTTCATTGGATAACAGTAAATTTTGAACAGTTTGATCAAACAGTGCAGGAAGCATTTGATTATGTTTGCAGAAAGTAATTGACTTTCTGCTTTTTTTCTTAGATAATGAAGGTGTAACAAGAAAGGAGTGTGATCAAATGTATATAAGTTACATGTGTAATGGGGATTTGATCACAGTATGTGATTAAATCCAAAATAGGAGGATTTAAAATGAATATTTGGGATGAATTGTATGAAAGAGCAAAAGAAAAGTTAAATCCCAGAACAATATCACCCTTTATTGAAGCAGGAGGCGTTGCCGCAGCTATTCTAACAGATCAAGGAAACATATATACTGGTGTTTGTATTGATACTGCATCTACTCTTGGTATGTGTGCAGAAAGAAATGCAATTGCTAATATGATTACCAATGGTGAAAGTCGTATTGTAAAACTTGTATGTGTTATGAGAGATGGAAATGTTGGTATGCCATGTGGAGCATGTAGAGAATATTTAATGCAGCTAGATAAAAATAGTAAGAATATTGAAATTTTAGATAATTTAGCTACGAAAGAAGTAGTGAAATTAGAAGAATTAGTACCAAAGTGGTGGGGATATGAACGATTTGAAACTGATTCTAATTAAACCTGAACTGAAAGATTATTGGTATGAGAAACAGTTATTAGAAGATCCTAAGACGATGAATTATAATGCGGGGTATGATGTTACTTATTCTGGTTATCATTATGATACAGGTTGTATTGATTTCCCAGAAGATAAGTGGGAAGCATCATATCAAAAAAGAAAAGCATCAGATCGTTTTTTTGCATTTCTAAAAGATACTGTCAAAGATCGTTATGTTGGTTATGTGAATTATCAATATAATTCGATGAATAAGAGATACGAATGTGGTATTTTAATAGAAGCTAAATATCGTGGATTAGGTTATTCTAAAGAAGGTTTATACTTATTGTGTGATGCTGCATTTAAAAATGGTGTCGATGCTTTATATGATGGTTTTGAGAAAGATAGAGTAGGTGCTATGAAACTATTTCAAGAAATAGGATTTCAAATTGTGGAAACATCTACTTGGAAGAAATTTGATGATATTGTAGAAGGGGTTACAATTTGCTTAACAAGAGAACAATTTTATAAGAAAAAAGAGAATTTATAATAATTCTCTTTTTATATTCCTTCACGATAAATGTTTTGATCAAAAGTATGATGAAGTGGGTCTTTTTGTAATAATTCTGTACCTGTAATTAAGAAGTAATGATCTAGTAAGATATTTTGATGAGTATTGACAACAGGGTCATCCCAAGTTAGATCAATATGTTTCCATGCACCATTGACATAGGCCAAATTCCATACATGTTCTGTATTGGATATTTTATAATTTGGAACGCCAAAACGATTTAAGAATAATGCCATGGTATCAGAATATCCCCCACATAAAGCAATATGATATTTCAATGTACCATAAGCAGTATGTGTTGATTTTTTATTTTTATATTCTTCGTTATTTAAATTTTCTGCTCCAACACTATCATATACAGTATGATTGATAATATAATCATGGGCTGCTTTTATTTTCTGTTCCAAAGTCATTTGGTCATTGATAATTTCTTGATAGATGCTATCAATTTCTTTTTCAATAAATGCAATTTGCTCTTGGGAGTATGTTTTTTCTACTTCTACATGAATTTTCCCAAAATTATTGATATCGATATATAAATGATTAAAACTATTATATGGATGCACAAAGTTATTAAAATTAGATAATTCTTCTGGATTTTCTGTTAATGATTTCGCATCTTGAAAACAGTTTGTATACTCTTCATCACAGAAGAATGTAAACTCACTCCAACCATTATTTAAAATTGTATAAATAATATTGAGTAAATCTTGTCTACTTTTGGGTTTAAAATCGTTTGTTTCTTTCACATAAGAAATATTTAATGATTCTTTATATTGGTTTGCTGCTTTAATGACCATGTCATTTTTATAAATGAAGTTTTCCATAAAGAAGCGAGCAATTGGTTTACTATATAAAAATACACAAATTAAAAATACAAAAGCAATGATTGTGTATAAAAATCTTTTCATTTGTTTCATGTTATCACCTAGTTTTATTATATCAAAAGTGAATAAAAAAAAGAAGTAATTTCTTACTCCATTTCATTAACCTTTTTTGTTAAACGTGATTTATTACGAGCAACATTGTTTGCTTTAATAGCACCTTTGCTTTTTGCTTTATCGATTGCTTTGATGGCTACACCTAATTTATCTTTTGCCAATTCTTTATCATTTGCTTTTACAGCTCTTTCAACATTTTTGATTGCTGTTTTCATAGTTGCTGTATAAGTATTATTTTCCGCTTCTCTTTTGATATTTTGTTTAATTTTTTTCTTTGCATTCTTCATATTTGCCATAAGTTTCACCTCCAAGTTCTCTTGAACATCATTATTTTAGCAGAAAAACAAAAGAAATGCAATAAAAAGACCTATTTTTGGTAAAAATAATCATAGGTGATAAGAATGGGACACGAAATACATTTTACAGGGAATTTACCACGAACTGATTTAGCAATTGATTTAATAGATGGAAATCAATCAACAGATGGATTTACAAAAAAAGTGAAACAATATAACAATTGTAAAGTCACAAGTGTGAATATATCAAAATTGGGTAGCAAAAAGATTGCTAAAAAAGCAGGACACTATATTACGATTGAATTTGATGATGTAACAGATCATGAAAATGAACAAGAAGTATTAAGAGTAACGGCTGAAGAAGTAAAATATTTACTGGATACACTTTCAATTTCTAAAGATGCCTCTTGTTTTATTGTCGGCCTTGGAAATGAAGATTCAACACCGGATGCTTTAGGACCACTTTCTATTGATCATGTCTTAGTGACGAATCATTTATTTGAATTAGGAGAAGTTGAAGATGGTTTTCGTAAGACATATGCTTTAAATCCTGGAGTTATGGGAACGACAGGAATTGAAACAAGAGAATTATTAAAAGGAATAGTTGAAACTGTGAAACCTGATTTTATGATTGTCGTTGATGCCTTAGCAAGTGGTAGTGTAGAACGTTTAAATAAAACGATTCAAATTACAGATACCGGAATTCATCCTGGTAGTGGGGTACAAAATAAACGAAAAGAAATTAGTTCTGATTTTTTTCACATTCCCGTCATAGCGATTGGTATTCCTACTGTTGTCGATGCTGCGACGATTGTTTCTGATACCATATATTATATGCAGAAAAATTTCGCATATATGAAAAAACAAATGACAAAACCTTCATCGAAATTAGCTGTTACAAGTGGAAATTATTTGAAAAAAGAAGTCGATATAAAACTTCAAGATAATGTAGAATTAATGGGTAAATTGGGAATGTTAACCGAAGAAGAGAGAAAACAATTAGTATTAGAAGTATTAACTCCGATTGGCTATAATTTTATTGTGACTCCTAAAGAAATTGATTTTCTAATCCGTAAGCTCGCTTATGTAATTGGCAGTGCTATTAATCATGCCTTACATGAAAATGTTTCTTTCGAACAGTAAGATTTTTTGACATAATTCCGATTTCTTCTATAGTAATATAACATTAGGAGGAATGGATATGTCAAAGAAATTTCATACGAAAAAAAAGAAGAAAAAGAAATATATTTTAGTAAAAATATTTTTATTGATTGCTCTTACTTATCTTTCTTTTGAATGTACGACTTACTATATTTTGAAATCTAAGTTAGCTACTTCAAATGAGGAATTTTTGAAAAACATGTTACGTGATTCTAATCATTATTTACTATATCAGAAGAGTGAAGAGAATATTATTCATAAAATTGGGAAGTATTTTATGCATTTTGATTTATCGAATCCCCAAAGTTTATTAGGTATGACTACTAAGCGTGACACCAGTAAAAAAGTTGTATCATATCAAGATAATACGGAAAAGGCCAAGTTTATTCAAAATCCAACTCCGAATACAGACGAAAAAGGCCCTCAAGTATATATTTATAATACCCATCAAAGCGAAAGTTATAGTATGAAGACATTAGAACCATATAATATTACGCCAAGTGTTATGATGGCTTCTTATTTGATGAAAGAACATTTTCAAAAAAATCAAGTGGAAGCATTGGTCGAAGAAACTGATTTTACAAAGTATTTGAAAGAGCACAATTTGAATCATGCTGCTAGTTATCAAGTGAGTAGAGAATTTGTTAGTAACATATTAAAACAATATCCGAATTTAAAACTACTGATTGATTTACACCGTGATGCGATTCCTCATGATTCTTCAACACTGACCATAGCAGGTAAAAACTATGCAAAAGTCTTATTTATTGTTGGCATGAATAATCCTAATTATCAGGCTAATTTAAATCTTGCTACTACCTTATCTAACCAAATTAACGAAAGTTATCCAAAGTTATCGAGAGGGATTATGAAAAAGTCAGGGAAGACAGTGAATGGTCTTTATAATCAGGATTTAAATGCGAATATGATTTTGTTGGAACTAGGAGCAAATGAGAATACGATTGATGAAGTACAGAATACTGTAGAAGCAATCACACCTATTTTTAGTAAGTATGTGAATTCATGATTAAAAAAGAAGATAAGATTAAAATATATAAACGTTGTTTTAAGTATTTTATGATTGCTTCTTTTATTACTTTTTTGACGCTTTATTTGTCTCAGGAGACGGGTTATTATGAGTATGATATGAGGAGGAAGACGAGTTTTACAAAAGCTCAGATTGAACAGTTTGAGAAGGATGTGGAAGCAGGTAAGAAAGTGGATATTGAAGATTATTTGCAGCAACCTGATCGTAATTATGGAAATAAGATGTCTGATTTAGGATATAGTATTTCTAGTAAGATTGGTAGTGGAGTTAAATTTGGGGTTGACAAGTTATTTGGAATGTTGAATAAAATGGTAGATGAATAGTTGTAAAAAATGGTAAAACATGATAAACTAAGGGCAAGTTGGTGATAATATGAGTTTAAAGGAAATTCTAGAAATTAGGGATTTAAGTTATTATCCAGATCATATTAAAAGTATTGTGAATCGAGAAGATGATTTAGATAGTGCGATTTTAATTCAAAAGAAAAGAAATGACTCTTTATATGAGTTTTATAAGAATTTTTATGATAATCCGAAAGGGGATTTACTAGAGATTGTCGATTTAGATAAAAAATATTATGATAAGATCAAAAAGTTACGCTCTGATGATAAACCGTTGAAATATGAGAAAGTATACCAAAATATGTTTGGATGTTCTTATATGGATGGGCTTTATATGATTGTTCAAGATTTTAAGAAACCAGATTTGAATATTGTATTACCAAGAGAAGATACGGATATGTTATCAGATGAGGAAAAACGTCGTTATTATGCTGCTCTTATTTTGGAAAATGAGCATTTTAGGGAACGTGTTGAAGCAATTAATGGTACGACTTTATCTTTCTTATTGGGAGATTATATTACCCTTAGCAATGTTGATTATAAAAGAGTTTTGGCTTCACTAAAAAAGCATAAAATTCGCGAAGGAATTTTTGAAAATATTGAGACACAATTAAATGAATTTTTTAAAGGGGAAAGTGAGTTATAATGAGTGAAAAGAAGAATGTTTTATCTGCAACATTAGAAAAATTAAATCCGGATTTATTTTATAATCCAGTATTTCAAAATTATTATTTAAAATTATTTTATGATGCGGAATTTGCTGATGGAATCCGTGGTTTTCATACAGAAAATAGTCATACGTTTTATGGCAATCAAAAACAAGCTAAAATTGTATTTCAATCAAATGAATCTTTTATGATGAGTTATACGGACTATGCGAAAAAAATGAGCCGTTCATTAGAAATTGCCAAAGGTGAACAAGCATCTGTTTTATTTACAACAAGATATGTATATCCTGTAGATGGTGTTTTTTATCACATGACAGAACAACAGGTTTTAAAAGATAATCAGGTATATCCAATTCATTATCAATATGTAGGTTTTGATGAACATGCACTTGATGAAAAGGAATATCAACAAGATTGGGTATATCAAGCTGATTTTGTTGAGAAAATGAAAGAAAATGGAATTACTCCTGTTGATGAACATACGAAAGAAGAAAATATGCATAAAAACAAATAAAAAGAATCGGTACTCAGTAAATGATTGGGAGAGTCATATGATTCTCCTTTTCTTTGCTGTTATTTTCTAAAAAACATGATATAATAACGAGAGGTGATAGCCATGAAACAACAAAATATTCGTAATTTCTCAATTATCGCACATATTGACCATGGTAAAAGTACGATTGCGGATCGTATTTTGGAACTAACAGGAGCGATAACAAAACGTGAGGCGAAAGATCAATTATTAGATAATATGGATATTGAACGTGAACGTGGAATAACGATTAAATTAAATGCTGTTGAATTAGAATATGAGATGGATGGAGAAATGTATCAACTTCATTTAATTGATACGCCAGGACATGTTGATTTTTCTTATGAGGTAAGTCGTAGTTTAGCAGCTTGTGAAGGAGCTATCCTTGTTGTCGATGCTGCTCAGGGAATTGAAGCACAGACACTTGCGAATCTCTATCTTGCGTTAGATAATAATTTGACGATTATTCCAGTTATTAATAAGATCGATTTACCCAATGCCAATCCTGATAAAGTAAAACAAGAACTAATGGATACATTAGGATTTGAAGAGGATGAGATTATTTTAACGAGTGCAAAGAATGGAATTGGTATTAAAGAATTAGTAGAACAAGTGATAAAAAAAGTACCAGCACCTACTGGTGATATTAAAAAGCCATTAAAGGCACTCATCTTTGATAGTTATTATGATGCTTATCTCGGTGTTGTAGCTTTAATACGCGTTGTCGATGGGGCTGTTCATGTGGGTGATGAAATATACATGAAACAGGCAAATCGCAGTTATTCAGTCGTAGAGTTAGGTGTTTCGACACCCCATAAGAAAAATGTGCAAGAGTTGACAGTGGGAGAAGTTGGTTTCTTAACTGCAAGTATTAAAGATATTCAAGATATTAAAGTAGGGGATACCATTACTCTAAAAAATAACCCTTGTGAAGGGGAAGTAATCGGTTATAAACCGATGAAACCAATGGTGTTTTGTGGGTTATATCCAATTGAGTCTAGTAAATACGATAGTCTAAGAGAAGCTTTAGAAAAATTGAAATTAAACGATGCTTCTTTAGAGTTTACACCTGAGACAAGTAAGGCGTTAGGGTTTGGATTTCGTTGTGGTTTTTTAGGACTACTTCATATGGATATTATTGAAGAGAGAATTGAACGTGAGTTTAAGATTGATTTAATTGCTACGAGTCCTTCTGTTATATATGATGTAGAATTAACAGATCACACACATATGATGGTAGATAGCCCTTCTAAGATGCCAGATCGTGTTCGTATTAAAGATATTAAGGAACCATATATACGTACCAATATATTTGTTCCAAGTGAATATATTGGACCAGTAATGGAATTATGTCAAAATAAACGTGGAAATTATGTTTCTATGGAATATTTAGATGCGACTAGAGTAAATATTCACTATGAAATTCCTCTTTCAGAAATTGTGTATGACTTCTTTGATCGATTAAAATCAAGTACCAAAGGATATGCTTCTTTTGACTATGAATTAATTGGTTATAAGAGTAGTGATTTAGTAAAAATGGATATTTTATTAAATGGCGAGATGGTAGATGCTCTTAGTATGATTGTCCATCGTGATTTTGCTTATAAACGAGGAAAAGCGATTGTTGAAAATCTAAGAAAGTTAATTCCAAGACAACAGTTTGAAGTTCCAATTCAAGCAGTGATTGGTTCTAAGGCAATTGCTCGTAGTAATATCAAAGCAGTTCGTAAGAATGTACTTGCTAAATGTTATGGAGGAGATGTCAGTCGTAAACGTAAGTTGTTAGAAAAGCAAAAAGAGGGAAAGAAACGTATGAAGATGGTTGGAAGCGTTGAAATTCCTCAAGAAGCGTTCTTATCTATTTTAAGTATGGATGATCAAGATTCTTAAAATTATATTCTAGTTTTGTCGAATTACAACACATCGAAAAGAAAACGTGGTAGGATTCCTTTAGAGGTGATGTGTTCGATGGTGAATCAAGAAGTAATTATGATTTATTATGACAATTTATTAGAAGAGTTAGACGATGTGAAAAGAGCTACTTATTTTTTAGAAGATAGGTAGTTTTTTTCTTCTTTTTTTGGTATGATGGTATCAAGGAGGAGTACGATGAAAAACAGCATGATTGAAACCAACGATTTAAGTATTTCGTTTGGACGTAAAAAAGTATTAAATGGAATTACATTTGATGTGAAAGAACATGAGATATTTGGTTTTCTAGGGCCAAGTGGTGCAGGTAAAACAACGACGATTAAGCTTTTAACAGAACAGTTAAAACCAACTTTTGGAAGTTGTGAAGTTCATGCCAAAAGAAATGAAATTGGAATTTTAAGTGATAATAGTGGTGTCTACGAAAGATTGACTGTTTATCGTAATCTATGTTTTTTTGCAGAACTTTCTAAAACAGATGTAAAATATGTAGAGGAAGTATTAAAAGAAGTAAAGTTATGGGATGATAAAGATAAAAAAGTAGAAAATTTATCGAAAGGAATGAAGCAGCGCCTTTTACTTGCTTGTGCGATTATTCATCATCCAAAATTATTGTTTTTAGACGAACCGACAGCAGCTTTAGATCCAGCTACGACAGAAGAAATTCATAAGTTATTATTAAATTTACGAAGGGGTGGGACAACGATTTTTTTAACGACGCATAATATGGAAGAAGCTGATTTATTATGTGATCGTGTTGCTTTCTTAAATAAGGGAGAGATTGTAGAGTTAGGAACACCTCGTGAATTAAAATTAAAATATGCCCAAGATTTTGTTTCTATTATTTACGAAGATGAAAAAGAAATTGTTGTGAAAAAAGACACAGAAGCTATTGTCAAAGCATTACAAAAACATAACAAGAAAAAGATTCAATCAATTCATTCCCAAGAACCCAACTTAGCAGAGATATTTTTAAGTTTAACAGGGAGGGAATTAAAATGAGATTATATAAAGTAAAGGCATTATTTAAACTAGGAATGGAAGATTTATTAAAGAATTTAAATGTTTTTATCTATGTTATTTTACCAATCGCATTTGCATTTTTATATGCGAATATGGGAAATACACCGAAGGAATATTTATTTTCTATTTGTACATTACTGACTTTATCAATGGTTCCAGTTGCTTTAATGGGAACGATTATTGCTGAAGAAAAGGAAAAGAATACTCTCCGTACTCTGATGTTAAATGATGTCAAAGCAAGTGAGATATTGTTTGCTAAAGCAATGATTTGTATGTTATTTGTTGTGATTGATAATTTACTGATATACTTTATTTTGGAATTACCCATGAATCATTTTATTTTATATCAACTTGTTAGTTTTGTAACAGGCTTAGCAGTTATTTTATTTGGCGCATTTGTGGGCTTGCTGGCAAAGAACCAGATGTCAGCGGGACTTTTATCTATGCCATTTATGGTTATTTTTATGGCTCCGATGTTTATTATGATGTTTAAAGATAAGTTAGCAGAGACAATTTCTAGTTTACTTCCTACGGATGCGATGATGGAAATATTTTCATGTATTACTAAAAATACATTAACGATTGCAAAAGTAGGTTTTCCTTGTGTTGTTATTATCACATGGCTAGTAATTAGTATCTTATTATTTCAATTTGCATATAAAAAAGTTGGAGTTGATAATTAGGCAATTTTTGGGAATTGTCTTTTCTTGTGTTATAATGAGAGTGGTGATAATATGATTACGGCAATTGAATTGAAAGATGGACTTGGTAGTCTAGAATACGGTACAGACCCTTTTGGTAAACCTTGTATTTATTATGTGGATGATCGTTTAGAAAAACATATGACAAAGTTAGAAGATCAGTTACTTATTTTAAAAGAATTATCAGAAGTATATAATGCGAATGATATATATGATGATTTTTTAAGTGTTGTTGAACATGTGAAAAAGAAAATACGTAAAGATGATGTTCTAATGATTGAAAAGATGGGAGAAAAATATGGAACAAAAGTAATTGTTACTTTTTTAATCTTATATATGCAGATGGTATTGGATGAAAAGAATTATCATCTAGGTAAGGAAAGGACATGTTTACGACTATACTATCTCTTTTTTGAAGATTATAGTATTGGTCAATGTATTCATATGTTAGATGATATGGATGAAAAAGAAATGAAAAAATTATGTAAGGAAAAGGATATTTTGGCTTAGTGTGAAGTTCGTGTCAAGTCCTTGATTTCATTGACAAAATATGACATTACTGATAAAATGTAGATGTCGAATAAAGAGGTGGAATATATGAACGATAGAATTTTATTAACAACAAAAGATATTTTAGAAAAAGACTTCAAAATTGATACACGTGGATATCGTCCTCAAGAGGTAGACAAGTTTTTGGATATTATCATTCACGATTATGAAGAATACGAAGCAGTGATTGCTGATATGAAGAAAACACAAAAAGAAATTATGGAAGAAAATGCACGATTGAAACAAGAAAACAGAAGTCTTCATACAAAGTTAGATGTGTTAAGTGAAACAGGTGGCGAAAGTACAAATGTATCAAATGCCGATGTTTTAAGAAGATTATCTAATTTGGAAAAAATTATTTACGGAAAAGAATAATATTTTGACAAACGCTATATTCTTGTAATATAGAGGAAAGTCCATGCTCGCACAGTCTGTGATGACTGTAGTGTTTGTGTGTAGGGAAAAAATAACCTACAGGAGAGAATTCTCACGGCTCTTTAAGAATCTAAGTACATTTGTATATGATTCGAGGAAGTATAAAAGTGCCAAAGTGACGATGCCTTTTAGAAATAAAAGGAGTGGAACGTGGTAAACCCCGCAAGCGAGAAACCCAAATTTTGGTAGGGGAGCTTGAGTTAGAAAGAAACGAATTTCGCTCGGGATCAAGTAATTGATAGATAAATGTTTGTCGCCTAGAAATAGGAACAGAACATGGCTTATAAAATATTATTTTTTTTATGTTTCATTGGAGTGATAAACGTGAAAGAAATTGGAGAGAGATTAAAAGAAACAAGAGAAAGTATTGGAATTTCGATTGAAGAAGCAGCAGAAGATTTAAAAATGCGCCCAACTCAAATTGAAAATATCGAATCGGGAAATATGAAAGCATTTAAAGATGTCTTCTATTTAAAATATTTCATTCGTGATTACTCAAAATACTTAGGATTGGATTATGAAGACATGGTTGATGAATTCAATGAGTACTTATTTGACTATACATCAAAAATATCGATGGATGATATCAAAAAAGCAAAGAAACATGCGAAAAAGGAAAAAGATAAGAAAAAAATATCTTCTCCTTATACATTAGAAAGAAAACGTACCTTTGCTATTCCACCGATTGCTATATATATTTTTATTTTACTCATTATTTTGATGGTTATTTATTATGTTTTTTCAAATATTCATCATGATGATTTTGTAGATGAAAATGTTGTTTATGCAGTAAGTGAGGAGGCTACTTTATTATGAATTTACCAAATAAATTGACAATGCTTAGAATTATTATGGCATTTGTGATTATTGCAGTATTATTATTCCCATTTGATGCGATGGGAGTTGATATTTACAAGTTATTTATCAATGAAAAGATTGTTGTAGATATTCGATATATTATTGCAGGTGTTTTATTTATTCTAGCAAGTTTAACTGACTTTTTAGATGGATATATTGCCCGTAAATATAATTTAATTACAGATTTTGGAAAGATGATTGATGCGATTGCAGATAAAGTATTAGTAAACTCTGTTTTAATTATTTTATGTGCACAAGGATTTATTCACCCCTTAATTACAGTTGTTATTATTGTCAGAGATAGCATTGTAAATTCAATTAAGATGGTAGCTGGAAGTAAGGGACATGTTGTAGCAGCTATTAAAAGTGGTAAGGCAAAAACTGCTTGTTTGATGGTAGGTATTGTTTTAACGTTATTCTACAATTTACCATTTGAATTATGGAATTTGAAAGTATCTGACTTTTTACTAATTGTCGCTTGTGTTCTTTCAATTATCAGTGGAGTACAATATTACAATTTAAATAAAAAATTCTTTTTAGAAGATGTAAAAAAATAAAGATGGAAAATTTGTTTCATCTTTTTTTGTATCTGTATCTTTTATCTCCCAAAAAATGACAAACAAATGTTCGTAAAAACTATTGACATTTTTTTTAAATTAAGTTACAATGTTAATGTCAATAAGGAAAGTATCAAGGAGGAAGAACATGGCAAGTAAAGCAAGTAAGACAACGACTGATAAAACATTAGATCAAGTTTTATTAGATATTGAGAAGCAATTTGGAAAAGGTGCGGTCATGAAATTAGGAGAGGAAGCACACCGTACAATCGATGTTATTCCAAGTGGTTCATTATCATTAGATATCGCTTTAGGAATTGGTGGTTATCCAAAGGGAAGAATTATTGAAATATATGGTCCAGAATCAAGTGGTAAGACAACGTTTGCACTTCATGCGATTGCAGAGGCACAGAAAAAGGGTGGACGAGCTGCTTTTATTGATGCAGAACATTCATTAGATCCAAAATATGCGGAAGCATTAGGAGTAAATACCAATGAATTATTATTATCTCAACCTGATAATGGAGAACAAGCATTAGAAATTTGTGAAGCATTAGTTCGTAGTGGAGCAATTAGTATTGTAGTAATCGATTCTGTTGCTGCCCTTGTTCCACAAGCAGAGATTGAAGGAGAAATGGGCGATAGTCATGTTGGACTACAAGCACGTTTAATGAGTCAGGCATTACGTAAGTTATCAGGAATTATTAATAAGACAAATACGATTTGTATTTTTATCAATCAATTACGTGAAAAAGTAGGCGTTATGTTTGGAAACCCAGAAACGACACCTGGTGGACGTGCTTTGAAGTTTTATTCTTCTATTCGTTTAGAAATTCGTCGTTCAGAGCAAATTAAAACGGCAAGTGAAATTGTTGGAAATAAGACAAATGTGAAAGTTGTAAAAAATAAAATGGCACCACCATTTAAGACATGTAGTGTAGATATTATGTATGGTGAAGGAGTATCTACAGAAGGCGAATTGGTGGATCTTGCGAGTGAAGCAGGCATTGTTGAGAAAAGTGGTGCATGGTATTCTTATAATGGAGATAAGATTGGTCAAGGAAAAGAGAATGTCAAAGAATTATTACGTAATAATAAAGCATTAAAAGAAGAAATAGAGAAAAAAGTACGTAATTATTATGGTATTGGAGATAAAGCAGAAAAGAAAGCAGAGTAATATCTGCTTTCTTTTCATATATAAACAAGAAAAAAGACAGAAGAATCTGTCTTTTAATTTCTTATGGCGGAGTAGGAGAGATTTGAACTCTCGCGCCAGTTGCCCGACCTACACCCTTAGCAGGGGCGCCTCTT
>CAJKWD010000011.1 GCA_905203475.1 uncultured Acholeplasmataceae bacterium | reverse complement strand
CGCCGGTTGCCCGACCTACACCCTTAGCAGGGGCGCCTCTTCAGCCTCTTGAGTACTACTCCAGTGCTACGTCTTTCATTTTACATGATAAATTACGAATTGTCAATTGCTTTTTGTGAAATTATGGTATCGACAATCTTTTTTTGATTTCTCGTATGAATTATATTATAATGTACTTAGAGATACTAGGAGGCAATTTATGGCGTTTATAGAGTTTAAAAATGTTAGAAAAGAATATGTTGGTGAGGTTCGTGTTTTAGCAGTTGATCGTTGCTCTTTTGAAATTGAAAAAGGAGAATTAGTAGTTGTTTTAGGACAATCTGGAGCAGGAAAAACGACTATTTTAAATATGCTAGGAGGAATGGATTCTTCTACTTCTGGTCGTATTGTTGTAGATGGAAAAAGAATTGATCAAATGAAGAAAAAAGAGCTTGTATCTTATCGTCGTCATGATATTGGGTTTGTGTTTCAATTTTATAATTTGATTCCTAATTTAACAGCACTAGAAAATGTCGAATTAGCCTGTGAACTATGTAGTAATGCCTTAGATCCTAAAGTTGTATTGAAACAGGTGGGATTAGAAAAAAGAATGAATAATTTTCCAGCTCAATTGTCAGGTGGAGAACAACAACGTGTAGCGATTGCTAGAGCAATTGCTAAAAACCCCAAAATATTACTTTGTGATGAACCAACTGGCGCTTTAGATTCTAAGACAGGACAAAAAGTTATTGAATTATTAGAAGATACTTGTCGTAATATGGGAATTACTACTGTTGTAATTACACATAATGCGATGATTGCAGAAATTGCTGATAAAGTAATACATATTAAAAATGGAACTGTAGATCATATTGATATTCATTCAAATCCGAAAAAAGCGAAAGATATTGTGTGGTGATAAAATGCTTTTTAAGAATACGCTACGTAAAATAAAAAAGTCATTTGGCCGTTATGCTTCTTTAATTGTAATTGTATTTATTGGTACTGCTATCTTTACGAGTCTTCAACTTTGTACTCCAAATATTAAAGAAGTACAACAAGATTATTATGATAGGACAAAATTAATGGATTTGAAGATCAATGGTACATTAGGCCTTACTGATGAAGATGTCAGTGAAGTAAAAAAACTAGACCTTGTTGATCATGTGGTAGGTAGTTATTCAAAAGAGGTATTAGATGGTAGTCATGCGATTAAAGTACATGCTATAGAAGATGATATGAATCGTTTTGATTTAGTGGATGGAAAGATGCCTACAAAGAATGAGGAATGTTTAGCTGATGCTTCTTATTATCAGGTTGGGGATGTGATTACAATTACTGAACCTGAAAATGGTAATAATTTAAAAACACATCGTTTTAAAGTGACTGGTACGATTTATTCACCACTTTATACTGGTACGAATTATGGTAGTAGTCAAATTGGAGATGGAACTTTATATTCTTATATCTTTGTTTTAAAAGATACTTTTCAATATGATGCATATACAGAAATGTATGTTACTATGAAACATGCTTCGGATGATATGATTTATTCATCTAGTTATAAAGATGATATTGCAACGTTAACAAAGGATATTGAGAAGGTCTCTGAACAGGCAGAAGAACGTCGTTATGATGAAGTAACAGGTGATATGGTAACACAGTTAGAACAATTAAAACAAGCAAATCAAATGATGCCAAATTCTATATATCAGCAAAATATTGAAACATTGGAAAGCGCGATTGATCAAGTAGGAGAGAGTAAGTGGCATATTTTTGATCGTTATGATAGTGTTGTTTCTTATAAAATATTGGAAATGCAGTATGATGAAGTACAAATTATTGCCAATATCGTTCCCTTTTTCTTCTTTATTGTCGTATTATTAATGACTTCTAATACGATGACAAGGATGATTACGGAGGAAAGAAGTGAAATGGGAGCAATGACATCGATAGGTATTTCTAATCGTCGTATTATTAATCACTATATTGTCTATATTTTATCTAGTACCGTTGTAGGAACATTACTTGGTTTCTTGTTTGGAAATTATGTTTTAACACCATTGTTTTACAGTTGTTTCCCAGTTCATATGCCAGAGATGCATTCTACATTCCATATTACTCTATTCATTGCTTTATTAATCTTTGTTCAAACTTTGATGATGACAGTTACAATTTATTCCTGTTTGAAAGTATTTCGTCAAAGTCCTGCTGATTTATTACGACCACCGGCACCAAAGAGTGGTAAAAAAATTGTGTTAGAAAAGATTCATATTTTATGGGATCATCTATCATTTTCTTGGAAGATTACCATTCGTAATATTTTCCGTTATAAGAAACGTGTCTTTATGACATTAGTTGGAACAGCAGGTTGTACTTTCTTAATTTTAATTGGATTTGGTATTCAAGATAGTATTGAAGGAGTTGGGAAAAAACAATATACAGATGTATTACGTTATGACAATATGATTGTTCTTAAAAATAATACAACGGAAATTTCTTCTTCACTTGTTTCAGTATTACAAGGTCAAGTGTCAGATCCAGTTTTATTAAATCAAACTTATTTTAAAGTACACACGACAACCGATGATATGGATGCTTATATGATTGTACCAGAGGAAGATAATACTAATTTTTATGAATATTTTGCACTCAAGAGTAATAAAGATGGAAAAGCAAAGAAATTAAATGATAATCAAGTATACGTTACAACGCAAATTGCTAGACGATGTGATATTGAGGCAGGAGATAAGATTACACTAGAAGATAGTGATGGGAATACTTATCAAGTAGTTGTTGGGGATATTGTGGAAAATTATGTTTCTAATTATATTTATATGAATCGTTCTCTTTATGCGAAGACAATGAAACAAGATTGGACAGGAAATATGATTGTCTCTAAGAATGATGGTAGTAAAAAGAATATTGCCAATCATTTATTAGATTCAGGAGAGATCTTAAGTGTTCAATTCTCTGATGACTTATTAGAAGATGTCAATGGTGGTATTAGTGGATTAGAAAATGTCATTGTCGTTCTTATTTTAATTGCTTCTTTACTGGCATTTTCTGTATTATATAATTTAACTTCGATTAATATTAGTGAACGTATTCGTGAAATATCTACATTAAAAGTGCTTGGATATACTGATTTAGAAACAAGAAGATATATTTACAGAGAAACGCTTATAATGGTTGTTTTTGGTATTGCACTTGGATTATTCCTTACACCATTTGCCCACCATTATATTGTAAATTTACTACAGAATGATGAGACTTTATTATTAGAACAAATTGAATTATCAAGTTATATTTATGCATCATTGATTACCTTTATTTTTGCTGTAATTATGCAGTATGTGACACATTTTAAATTAAGAAAAGTAGATATGATTGAAGCATTAAAGTCAGTAGATTAGAAAAGAGGATATTATGGATAGTAAAAGTTATACCCATCAAATTTATCACTTAAAAGCGTTATGTAATCAAATAGATAAAGAAACTGTGATTGAATTTGAGGGAGATTTAATCATGTCATTGGATGGCTTCTTTGAAGGGATTGTAGAGGAAAAGTTTTCATCATCACTTACTAGAAAATGTTATGTAGCTGGAGAAATATACGATGAAAAAGGAATTACACTTACCAAGTTAGCACCTCATGGACCAATGAGAATGACTTATTTTTTAGGTATGGTAATGGATCCGACATATCCAGATCTAGTGATGGATGGGGAATGGAATTATTGTAAAGAACTAGAACGTATTACAGAATATGATCCTATATTAGATGAGATTGTCTATGATAGTTCTTTTGAAAAAGAATATACTTACGGTGGGGTATTTCACTTTTCTTTAGAAAAACAAGATACTTATCATCGTAATGTCCAAAATCGTCTCCAAGGAATCGATCAGTTTACAGATAGATTTTCTCATGATTTAGAAGAAGTAAAAGAACATATTTTCTCACCATATGCATGTAAGAGAAAAAGAGATGCTTTCTTTTCTATGTACCATAATTATTTAGAACAACAAAAACAAGTGTTAGAAACCTTAAAAGATGAGATTCAAGCGAAAGTATATCGTCGTTGAGTTTCATCTTTTCTCTAATTTGATGAAATAAAAAAGAAATAGTATAATCATGTGATAAGGAGGGATTCCATGAAATATTGTGATTATTGTAATGAAGCAAATTCTGAAGATTCTATGTATTGTAAAAAATGTGGTCGCCCACTTTATGAAGACATAGAAGAAAGAAAAGAAAAGACACAAACTAAAAATAAGAAAAGTAAAAAGACAAAACATAAAAATAAAACAAAACATAAAAATAAGACTAAAGTAATAGATAAAAGAGAGAAAGGAAAAATGAGCTTTTTTCAAAAGTTCCTCATGTTTTTCTTATTCTTACTTTGTGTTGTAAGTATTGGAGCAGTAGCTGTCTTAGGATATCATATTTATCAAACAGAGAATATTACTGTTCCAGATGTAACGGGGTTAACTTATGAAGAAGCTGAAATACGTCTACGTGATGTTAATTTAAATGCTTCTAAGAAAGAAGTGATTACTGATGAGGAAGATGAAGTAGGAATTGTTTTAAAACAGAAAAAACGTGGTGGTGCGAAGGCCAGTGAAAATGCGACAATTGAGCTATCTGTTGGTGTATTGGATACGAAAGTAGAAGTACCTGATGTAGAAGGTAAATCATTAGAAGAGGCTTTAGAACTATGTAGAGAATATGGTGTTACTTATCAGATTATTTATGAAGAATCAGATGAGAAAGCGAATACAGTATTAAAACAGAGTATTCGTAGTGGTAAGAAAATAGAAAATACAGAAGTATTAGTATTAACTGTTTCTAAAGAAAAAGAAACTGTCAAAGAAACAGTAGAGCCAACAGAAACACCAACAGAAACACCGACTGATGAGACAGATACAGAAGCGTAATGCTTCTTTTTTTTCTATGAATATGTTATACTAGACAAGAAAGAGGTGAGAACATGCGCAGAGTAAATGGTTAAAAATTGGCATAAATAAAACAACATTTATGCCTAGAAGGAGTGTATAAATGTTAGAGATAAAAAATTTAAAGATTGAAAATCATGAACAGGCCATCTTAGATCAAGTGAGTTTTATATTACACAATCACGATAAGTTAGCAATTATCGGAGAAGAAGGGGACGGTAAGTCTACTTTATTAAAAGCAATTATGGGGCTTTGTACTTATGCGACTGTAACGGGAACAATTAATACTCATGGAAAACGCTTAGGATATTTAAAGCAAATAATGTCAGAACATGATTTCGAGTTGTCAGTTTTTCACTATTTATTTTGTGACATGGATGATTATTATCAAAAAATAGATTTATTTTATCGTATTTGCCAACAATTAGATTGGGATTTAGATATTTTCACACCACTACTAGTAAAAGATTTATCAGGAGGAGAAAAAGTAAAATTACAGCTATGTCGGATCTTATTAACAGAACCAGAAATATTATTACTAGATGAACCAACGAATGATTTAGATTTGGAAACACTTTCTTGGTTAGAACAATTTATAAACAATGATTCACGTCCTATTTTATTTGTATCTCATGATGAACTTTTTTTAGAACATACAGCGAATTGTATTTTGCACTTAGAACGAATTCATAAAAAGGAAATTCCGAAAGCGACATTTACAAGATGTGATTATCTAACTTATGTTACATCACGTATTCGTATGTTACAAAAAACAAATCGGGTAGCACATTCAGAACAAAGAAAACAAAAACAGCAGGAAGCGAAATTGCACCAGATTATGAATAAAGTAGAATACCAACAAGAAACAATTAGTAGGAGTAATCCTCATGGAGGAAGATTGTTAAAGAAGAAGATGAAGAATTTAAAAGCCCAGGAAAGGAAGTTAGAAAGTAAAACAATTACAGAAGTACCTGATGTAGAAGAAGCAATATCTTTTTTCTTTCCAGAAGTGTATTTGCCAAAGGATAAAGTGATTTTACAATTATCTTTAGAAGTATTAAAAGTGGAAAATCATGTATTATCTCATTCTATCGAATTGGAAGTAAGAGGACCGAAACATATTGTGATTATTGGTAAAAATGGTGTTGGTAAGACGACATTATTAAAATATATTTTGAAAGTATTAAAAGATAGAACGGATATCAAAGTAGGGTATATGCCACAGCATTACGATGAGATATTATCATCTTTTGATACACCTATTTCTTTTCTATTAGAACATCAGTCTCATATACCTGTTTCTACAGTGCGTCAATGGATGGGAAATATGAATCTAAAAAGAGAAGAAATGGTTGGAGATATGACAAAGTTAAGTGGTGGTAGTAAAGCAAAGTTATGCTTATTAAAATTAATGGTGGAATCATGTGATGTTCTATTGTTAGATGAGCCTACTAGAAATGTAAGCCCCCTTTCTAATCCTGTTATTAGAAAGGCATTGAAACAATATAAAGGATGTATTATCAGTATTTCACATGATCGAAAATATATTGAAGAAGTTGCTGACAATGTATATTTATTAGAAATAGATGGAATTCATGAAGTTTGTAAAAGATAGACAGGAATCTGTCTATTTTTTCTGTTATAATAAAATTAGAATGTAGGTGATTATATGCATTTTTACAATATGATAGAAACTATATCAAAGACACAACATATTACATTATTTGTCGATATGGATGGGGTCATAGCTTCTTATGATTTTGGAAAGAAATATGATTTTGATAAGAAAAGACCTTTACTTCACCATATTGATGTATTAGAGAAAATCAGTCATTTAGAACAAGTAGAATTATATATTTTATCAATTAGTCCCAAAGAGGAACAGATTGAAGAAAAACAAAGATGGTTAGATCAGTATGCACCGTTTTTTAAGCATGAGAATCGTATTATTTTAGCAAAACCCCAGTATCCTGGACTGAGTTCCAAGGAGATAAAAGCGGAATTTTTAAAACAATTTCAAGCTCCAGACAAGGTGGTATTAATCGATGATGATAATGCTGTATTAAAATACATTCATCATATTCTTCCTCATGTAGTACTTTATCAGGATTCAGAGTTGGTGGATTAATGATTTTAAATGTCAGTGGTAGGACCGATATTGTAGCCTTTTATAGCGAGTGGTTTATGAATCGATATCGAGAGGGATTTGTCGATGTTAGAAATCCAGTCTATCCGAAAATGGTGAGTCGAATTTATTTTGAAGATGTGGATGCGATATTGTTTTGTACGAAAAATCCCCTTCCTATGTTAAAGTATATTGAAATGATCAAGGAACCATTTTTGTTTCATGTGACACTTACGCCTTATAAGAAGGATATAGAACCGAATGTTTTAGAAAAAGGAAAAGTGATTGAAGCAATCAAACAGTTATCACGGAAAATAGGTAAAGAGCGTGTGGTTGTACGTTATGATCCTATTTTTATCAGTGAGAAATATTCTGTTGCTTATCATAAGAAAGCATTTGACCATTTATGTAGTTTATTAGATGGGTATGTTTCTAAAATGATTGTTTCTTTTTTAGATGATTATAAAAATGTACGAAAGAATATGTCAGTAATGAAAGCGAGAAAGATGATGGAAGATGATTACCGAGAGATAGGAGTATCTTTTAGTCGGAGTGCGAGAGAACATGGGATGACGGTACAGACTTGTTTTGAAGAAAAGAATTTAGTGGAGTATGGTTTTATAAAAGATGATTGTTTTTCTCATAGCTTGGCTTTTCAATTAACGGGAAAGACATTTCCTAAATGGAAAGCGAGAAAAGGAAATTTGTGTCAATGTGTTGAGATGGTAGATATTGGGGCTTATAATACTTGTTCTCACTTTTGTAAATATTGTTATGCGAATTATGACGAGGAGAAAGTAGAACAGAATCGTAGGAAACACGATGATACTTCTTCTTTATTGATTGGAATATTAGAAGATGATGATATGATTAAAATACGGAAAGATAAGTAATATACGGATTGAATTTCATAGATTGGTTATGATAATATAGATATGGAAAAGAGTGATGATATGAAAAATAAAGTAGTCATTGTAGGATGTGGAAATGTCGGAATGAGTTATGCTTATGCATTAATCAATCAAAAGACATTTGTTACTGATTTAGTTTTAATTGATATTGATTCAAAACGCGTGGAAGGGGAAGCGATGGATTTAAGTCATGGTATTCCTTTTGCTCCTAGTAAAGTAAATGTGAAAGCAGGTACTTATGAAGATTGTGAAGATGCGAAAATTGTTTGTATTTGTGCTGGAGCAAATCAAAAGCCAGGAGAGACAAGATTGGATTTGATTAAGAAAAATTATCAAATTTTTAAAGGGTTAATTCCACAGATTATGGATAGTGGATTTCATGGTATCTTTTTAGTGGCAACGAATCCAGTTGATGCGATGAGTTATTTTACTTATCGTTTATCTGGATTACCAGCTAGTCATGTGATTGGCTCAGGAACGACATTAGATACTTCACGATTACGTTTTTTAATTAGTGAGAAATTAGAGATTAATGCGAAAAATATACATGCTTATGTATTAGGAGAGCATGGAGATAGTGAGTTTGTTCCTTGGAGTCATGCGAGTGTGGGACTTGATTCTATTACTTCTTATTTGAGTGAGAAAGAAAGAGAAGAACTTTGCCATGAGGTAAAAGATGCAGCTTATGAAGTCATTCAAAGAAAAGGGGTTACAAATTACGGAATCGGAATGTGTTTGGTGCGTATTACAAATGCGATATTAGGGGATGAAAATACGATTTTGTCGGTTTCTACTTATCATGAAAAAGAAAATGTATTTATTAGTACACCAAGTATTATGAATCATGAGGGTGTGAAGAAACAAGTTTTATTTCCACTGACAGAAGAAGAACAAGCACGTTTAGATCATTCTATGAAAGTAATTAGAGAGGCTATTTTATCAGTAGAACATGAGAGTATTGACAATTAAAGAACCATTTGCTTCTCTCATAGCCAATCGTATTAAGAAAATAGAAACGAGGAGTTGGAAAACAAAATATCGTGGAGAAATTTATATTCATGCTGGTCTTGCTAAAGTAAAAGACAAAGATAAACGCATTCATCATTTGCTTTCATATCTTTCAGATCCAACTCCTAAGTACGGTGCAATTATCGCCAAAGCCAATTTAGTAGATTGTATTTTTATGGATGATGAATTTTTAAAGAAAATCGGAGAAAATCCTGTAGAATACGAATGTGGACACTATGAATATGGACGTTATGCTTGGGTATTAGAGGATGTTGAATTATTAGAAAACCCCATCCCCGTAAAAGGAAAATTAGGAATATGGCATTATGAAAACAGCAATCGTAATTGATTGCTGTTTATAGTTTCTCTAAATAAGAGGCAAATCCTTCCTCTTTCATCTTTTCCTTTGGGATAAATTTTAATGCGGCACTATTGATACAATATCTTTTACCTCCTAATTCTTCAGGTCCATCTTGAAACACATGCCCTAAATGGTTATGACTACTTTTAGAAATTACTTCAGTACGTACTGCAAAATGTGATACATCTAATTTCTTTTGAATGCAATTTTCATCAATCGGTTTTGCAAAACATGGCCATCCACAGTCAGATGAAAATTTATCTTTTGAAGAAAAGAGAGGCGTATTGGTATCAATATCGACATAGATTCCTTTTTCTTGATTTTTCCAATAGGCATTTTCAAAAGGTGGTTCTGTTTTCTTTTCTTTGGTTACATAAAAAGAGATTGGCTTTCTTTTAATATTGTTTTCTGCTTCAATCATCTGTAATTTATAATTTGGTATTTGACAAGGACTATTGGGATGCTTTCTTAAATAATTTTGGTGATAATCTTCTGCTTTTGTATAGTTTTCTAAAGGGAGACATTCGATTTTTATTTTGCGATGGTAATGTGTCTGTAATTTTTTTAACGAGTAGGAAATGATTTTATAATCATCGGGATTGGTATAATAAATCCCTGTGCGATACTGACCTTTTTTTAATTTCGTTGGCTGTATTAATTCATAAAAGAAATCGAGAAGTCTCGTTAAAGAAATCTGATAGGGATGAAATGTTACTTTTACAACTTCTGCATGTCCACTTCCACGACAGACATCTTCATAGGAAGGGTGTTCTTTTTTTCCATTCGCATATCCAACTTCTGTTTCAATGACTCCATGAATTCTACGGAAATATTCTTGTACACCCCAAAAACAACCACCTGCAAAATAAAGTTCTTTCATATTTTTCACCATTTTTAATA
The DNA here is from genome assembly GCA_905203475.1 of uncultured Acholeplasmataceae bacterium. Taxonomy (GTDB): domain Bacteria; phylum Bacillota_I; class Bacilli_A; order RF39; family UBA660; genus UMGS2016. Next base: position 20,284 of record CAJKWD010000011.1, on the reverse strand, counting down.
TGGTATTATTTTTCTAATTCATTCGTATATAATTTAATCTTTTGGTATTCTCTAATTAAGATTTCTTCTATTCCTTTTTTACAATTAGCAGGAGAAGTAGAAGGAAGAGAAATAGCTTCTATTTTCGTCTTCGGATAGATATATTTTTGATAGAGTTGATAAGCTTTTTGTCCCGTTGTAAAAATCGTATGAATACGACTATTTTTTAAAATACTTGTTAAATCATTCGGAACGACATTTTTAATCGAACTATCACTTGAGCCTTCTATATCACAACTTTTTATTACATCAAAAAGAGCAATATGATGACGATTTAAAAATTGAATTTTGCTTTCCATATCGTCTTTTATTGTTTCTTGATATACGGCTTCTAATGTCTTCCAAAAACGGTTTTTAGGATGACCGTAATAAAATCCTACCTCCTTTGACTTAACCGATGGCATACTGCCTAAAATTAATACTTTTGATTGTTTATCATAGATTGGTTCTAAGGTATGATATACTTTCATAACATCACCATCATTAGTATAGAATAAATGTTACAAAAAGACAAATATTTGATAAAATAGAAATGGGTGATAATATGTTATTTCAAAAAAAGAAACAAGTGATTGTTAAAATTGAAGGAATGCACTGTGATGCTTGTAAAAATAGGATTACAAATGTATTAAATAAAGATCCACATATCAAGAAGTGTCAGGTCTCTTTGGAAGATAAGAAAGCGACTTTATGGGTAGATGATCAAGTAGATTTAGAATCAATTAAAAAGAAAATAGAAGATTTAGACTTTCAAGTAACAGAAATCGAGGCATAGTCATATGATAGAAAAAACAAATGTCATGCGTATTTTAGATAGAAACCAAATTACTTATCAAAGCTATTGTTATAAAGAAACTGGAGCGATTAGTGGAATGGAAGTAGCTTCCGTATTGCATGAAAATCCAGAACAAGTATTAAAAACATTGGTAACTATTTCAAAAGATAAACATATCTATGTGTTTATGGTACCTGTTTCAAAAGAATTAGATCTAAAAAAAGCAGCCAAAGCAGTTTCTGAAAAGTCTTTAGAAATGTTAAAACAAAAAGACTTACTTTCTACAACAGGATATGTTCATGGCGGTTGTTCACCAATTGGCATGAAAAAAGACTATCCAGTTGTGATTGAAAAGGAAGTAGAAAAATATTCGACGGTGATTTTCAGTGCTGGAAAAATCGGTTATCAAGTAGAAATGAATTTAAAAGAGTTATTACAATTTAGACAAGCAACACTAGCACACATTATAAAAGAATAGGAGTGGTTGTATGGAATTGATATGGATGATTTACTGGGTGTTCTTATTTTTAAGTTTGCTACTCAGTGTCATGATTATTTGGAAATATCATCGTAAAACTGGGATAATTCAATTATTATTGACGATTGTGATTCCGATTTGGGCATTACTATTTACCATATCGACGAATTGGGTTGGAAGTGGAACGAATGAATTTATGCATATGTTTGAATTTGCAATCAGTGGTTCTATTTCAGCAATTGCTATCATGATTGGTTATTTAGCGCTCATTGGTTTTTTTATTTATGATATTTTCATACTAGTAACTTTAAAAGAAAAATAAAGTTACTTTTTTTCTTCTTGACTTAAAGCTAACTCTAAGTGCTATACTAAAAATGGAAGGTGATAATATGATAAAGCAAACAGCGGGTAGAGAACAATTAGGTGATTTTGCCCCTAAATTTGCTCAGTTAAATGATGATGTATTATTTGGAGAAGTGTGGTCTAGAGAAGATAAGTTATCGTTGAGAGACCGTTCTATGATTACAGTTGTCTCTTTAATGAGCAAAGGTATATTAGATTCTAGTTTAAAGAGCCATTTGATTCATGCTAAAAAGAATGGTATTACAAAAGAAGAGATGGCAGAAATAATTACTCATGCTGCATTTTATGCCGGATGGCCAAATGCATGGGCGGTATTTAGAATGGCCAAAGAAGTATATGAGGAGGAAGCATAATGGATCAAAAAGAATTTGAAAAAGTAAATGTCTTTGGATTAGGAGAACCAAATAATGCTTATGCAAAGTATTTTATTGGACAGAGCTATTTAAATCCTCTGACTAACCCAGAAAAGACAAGTGTATTTCTAGCAAATGTGACGTTCGAACCCGGATGTAGAAATAATTGGCATATTCATTATGCAAAAAGTGGTGGGGGACAATTACTAATTTGTACAGCTGGATCAGGATGGTATCAAGAAGAAGGAAAAGAAGCAGTATCGTTAGAACCGGGTATGGTAATTACCATTCCTGCTAATGTAAAACACTGGCATGGTGCAAAAAAAGATTCTTGGTTTAGTCATATTGCTGTAGAAGTACCAGGAGAAGAAACGAAAAATGAATGGTGTGAACCAGTCAGTGATGATGAATATAATAAATTAGGATAATGGGAATGAAAAAATGAAAGAAAATAATACATTAATTGTTTATTTTTCCTATAGTGGAAATACAGAACAAATTGTTCATATGATCCAAAAACAAAAACATTGTGATGTATTAAAGTTAGAACCACTTGTTTCATACACAAACGATTATCAAAGTCTTGTAGATGAAGAAGAACACAAAATGAATCGAGAAGAAGTAGTGGCATTAAAACCATATGAACTTGATTTGTCAAACTATTCCAAAATTGTGTTAGGAACTCCAGTATGGTGGTATACGATGACACCTGTTATGAGGAGTTTCTTAAAACAAACAGATCTTACCGGAAAAGAAGTATCGGCAGTGATTACCAATGGTGGATGGTTAGGACATACGTTAGAGGAAATCAAAAAGTATACCCCACTAACAAGTAGTATCAATATTATATTTCAAGGACATGACTTAGGTACAAGCCAAGAAGATATTTCCAATTGGATTTCTAAATTATAATAAAAGCTACTAACCGTAGTTAGTAGCTTATAGAAAGTATGAAACTTAGAAAATTCTAGTAATAGATACACAGCCTGAGTATAGATCGTTTGGTACTAATCTTAGATCGACATCAGAAGTGTTAATAAAGCGATAACTTGCTCCAGGAAGTGCTTCAAAAATTGCATTTCCACTAATTGTACCAGTATCGCAACAAGTTAATTTATTATGAGTAGAAGAGTGGGCAATTAAAATATCTTCTGGCCAGAATTGGTGAAATTCAATACCTAGTGTCTTTGGTTCGCAACTTGCATCTGTTTTATCACTGTGTCTTACATTAATCCACCAGTGAACAATATAAATTCCAGCTTCTGGAATTGAGAAGTCACCAGTATTTGGATTATATGTAATTTTGTTAGAGATATTAGTTGTTTGGAATAATACAGGTTGTTGAACACCTACAGTTGAGTTAGTTTCATCATGTACCATTGCGTAGCTATCTAATAGCGTTCCTGGACCTGCTGGGCCAGTAGCACCTGTTGCCCCAGTTGCTCCGGTAGCTCCAGTAGCACCCGTAGGCCCTTGGATACCTTGAGGGCCAGTAGGACCAGTTACACCTGTTGCTCCAGTAGCTCCGGTAGCTCCAGTAGCGCCTGTAGGTCCTTGGATACCTTGAGGGCCAGTAGGACCGGTTACACCAGTTGCCCCAGTAGCTCCGGTTGCTCCAGTTGCACCCGTATATCCTCTAGGGCCAGTAGGTCCTGTTGGTCCTGTTGGACCGGTTGCACCTTTTTTACAGATGCAGTCGATGACTTTGCATAAGCATTCATCGTTTGGTTTGTTAGGTTTATTTGTGCAGTTTTCCATTGATTCGTTCATTTTCTTCCTCCTTTCACGATATCATATGATGAGGAGAAAATTGTTCGTGAGCAAATAACTATTATTTGTGAAAAAAGTGAAAAATGTGTTTTTACAGTGGTAAATAAGTTTAGTATGTATAGGTGGTGATAAAGTGACAATCAAAGAAGTAAGTGAAAAATATCAAATTTCTGAAGCAACTTTACGGTATTATGAAAAAGAGGGGATATTACTTCCTGTGAAACGAAAAAATGGTATTCGTAATTATACGGAAGAAAATTTACGTAATATTGAGTTTGTACAGTGTATGCGTAATTCTGGAATGAGTATTGAAAGATTAAAAAAGTATATTTTTCTTACAACAGGGAAGAATACAGAACGTGAAAGAAAAGAAATTTTAGAAGAACAGCGTAGTGAAATTAGAGAAAAAATGAAGCAATTACAAGAAAGCTTAGAACGTTTAAACTTTAAGATTGAAAATTATGAAAAATTATTAAAAAATAAGGAGGCATGTTAAATGGAAAAAGCTAAAGTATATTTTACAAAAGAAATTACACCAGAAAGTTTAATTAGGATGTATGAAACAGTAGGAAAGAAATTAGAAGGAAAAGTCGCAGTTAAAATGCATTCTGGAGAGAAAGGAAATCAAAATTATTTAAGACCAGAATTTGTAAAAGATATAGTACAACATGTAAATGGAACTGTGGTAGAGTGCAATACAGCTTATGAAGGAGCTAGAAACTCTACAGAAAAGCATAGAGAGTTGATTAAAGAACATGAGTGGGAAAAATATTTTCCATTTGATTTATTGGATGCTGAAGGACCTGATATGGAATTAAATATTCCAAATGGAAAAGTATTAAAGAAAAATTATGTAGGAAAAAATTTAAAGAATTATGATTCGATGTTAGTATTATCTCATTTTAAAGGTCATGCGATGGGTGGATACGGAGGAGCGTTAAAACAATTATCAATTGGTTGTGCTTCTTCTAAAGGAAAAACATTAATTCATACTGCTGGAGTGACAGATGATCAAACAAAATTATTTGAAAACTTACCAGAACAAGATCGTTTCTTAGAAGCAATGGCAGATGCAGCGTTTAGTGTAGTAGATTATTTCAAAGGAAATATAATCTATATCAATGTAATGAAGAATATTTCTGTCGATTGTGATTGTGATGGAAATGCATCTGCTCCATGTATGCAAGATATCGGCGTTTTAGTAAGCTTGGATCCAATTGCGATTGATCAAGCATGTTTAGATCTTGTATATCATTCTGACGATCCAGGAAAGGAAAAATTAATTCAAAGAATTGAATCATTACATGGAGTTCATACAGTAGAAGCAGCGAATGAACTTGGTTTTGGAACAAGAGAGTACGAACTTATTTCTATCGATTAACGAGATATATTGTCTCGTTTTTTATTTAAAAAACTATCCACGAACTAAAGAAATATTAAATAATGATATTATGAGTGAATTAAATTATCAAATAGGTGAACTTGGTAAAAATTTAGAGGATGGAGCACAAGTATTTTAAAAAATTACTACCTAATTCGTTTCAAATTAAAAAAACTTACACAAAATCAAAAAGTATGATATAATGTATAAGCTAAAAAAACAAATGAATATTGGTATTATTGGAAACGCACATTCTTGTTGAATGACTAACGAACAACACAATTTTAAAATGTTGTTTTTTATGTGCCAGAGAGGAGTTGAAAATAATGCCACAAACAAAATTACAAAATTTTATATTTACATTGATGATGGTTATTGTAATGGTATATGGAATGGTGTGTTATAATGTCGCACTAGCTACTGGGGGAATGAGAAACGAAGTATTTTTAATCGCACTTGGTGAATTACCAATTATGGGTGTAATTGCCTTTTTATTAGAATTTTTCATTGTTGAAAAAATAGCTCATAAACTTACATTTCGTTTATTGAATCCCAAAGAAGTACCAGCGATTTTTATCACATTGATGTTATCTGCATTTATTATTATGTTTATGTGTCCATTTATGAGTTTTTTCGCAACAGTTTTATTCAATAATCATGGACTTTCATCTTTATTTCCAACATGGTTAGAAGCAATTGTAAAAAACTTTCCAATGGCTTTTTTCTATCAGATGTGTTATGCTGGTCCATTTGTTCGTTTTTTATTTCGTCTTATTTTTCAAAGACAACAAAAAAATCTTTAGTAACTAAAGATTTTTTTTGTGAGTTTGTTCTTTTAGTAAATCGCGTATTTCTTCTAATAAAATAATTTGTTCTTCTTTTTTCTTCTTTTCTTCCTTTTCTTGTTTATGCGTAATTTTGTAAACAATTTTAATAAAGATAAAAATACAAGAAGCAACAATTAGAAAATCAATGACATTTTGTAAAAACATACCATATTGAATGGTTGCATCTCCAATTTTAATATGAAGTGCTGAGAAATCTAATCCGCCAATTAAAATACCAATGATGGGTGTTAAAATATCATTTACCATTGATGTAACAATTTTTCCAAAAGCAGATCCAATAATAACACCTACTGCAAGGTCCATGACATTTCCTTTAGAAATGAATTGTTTAAACTCTTTTAATGTTGAGTTTCCTTTCTTTACTAGTTCTTTTTTATTTGCATTCTTTTTCAATTTAATCACCTCGATAATAGTAGAATAACATAACAATTTGTGAAATTCAATCATATTTTGAATTATAACAGAAGTAAGAAAAAACACAGTACTGTGGAGTTACTCACAGATTATGTGATTGGCTTTAAAAACTTTTATAGAGAAGATTAGAGACAATGGAGTTACAATTTCTATTTTGATCATATTTCTGATGAGTATTTATTTGGAAAAAGCCATTCTATCATCAAGAAGGATGTTATTTTATTGCCAATTATTCTGATTTTGATGTTCAGGCACGAACAAATATTTTATAGACTTACGAAATAGTTCGTAATTTTTTTTACAGCAGTATTGACACAGTGTCAGAATAAAGATATAATGAAATTGTATAAAATTGACACAGTGTCAGAAGGGAGGAAGAATATGCATCAAGAACATGCAGATCTTAGAAAAGAAGAAATTATCAAAGCTTGTGAAAAGTTATATGATCAATATCAATTTAAAGATATTACTATGAAATTTATCAGCGAACAAACAACATTTTCTAGACCATCTATTTACAATTATTTCGAAACCAAAGAAGAGATTTTTTTAGCTATGTTTCAAAAAGAATATGAAAAATGGACAGTAGAGCTAAATGAAATCAGAGAAAAAAACAAGGTTTTAACAAAAGATGAATTTGCAAAATTATTAGCTCATACAATTGAACAAAAAGAACGCTTATTAAAATTATTGTCTATGAACATGTATGACTTAGAAGAAAATAGTAGAATAGAAAAATTAATTGAATTTAAAAAGTCATATGGGAATGCAATTCGAGCTGTCAAACTTTGTTTAAAACAATTCTTTCCAGAAATGTCAGAAACAGAAGTAACAGAATTTATCTACTCATTTTTCCCATTGATGTTTGGTATTTATCCATATGCAGTTTTAACAGAAAAACAGAAAATAGCCATGAAACAAGCTGGTATAAAATACCCACATTATTCTATTTACGAATTAGCTTATATGGGAATCAAGAAATTATTAGGATAAGGAGAAACAGGTGAGAAAAGTAATTATCATAATCATAGCAATTGTGATGATGATTGGAATTGGATATTTTATTTTAAATCAAAATCATACGAGCAATACAAATGAGGTAGAAAATACTGTAGTGGATGAAAATAGGAAAGAAGAAAGTAATGATTCATTAGAAGAGGAGGCAGTAGAAACAATGAGGATTCGCGTAGGTGATGGAAGTCATAAAATTACATTTGAGTTAAATGAGAGTGAAGCAGCCCAAGATTTATATGAACAGTTACCACTTACAATGGAAGTAGAAAATTTTAGTTCTAATGAGAAAATATTCTATCCTGTAAAGGGGCTAGATGTTAATAATACGCCTAGGGCAAATGGTGGAAAAGCAGGAATACTTGCATATTACGAACCTTGGGGAGACGTTGTCATGTTTTATGATTCATTTAGTTCAGCAAGTGGTTTATATGAACTAGGAAATGCTACTGAAGGAATAGAACAGATAGAAAACTTATCTGGAAAAATTACAATTGAAAAATTAGAAAATTAAGGAGGAATGCTTTATGAGTATTACAAAAAATGCATTAGAAAATCACGACGAAATATTTAATGATGTGAAATATGCTCCAGCAGGAGAAACGAGACCAATGGAAGAGACAAATCCAGAATATGTTGAGACATTCTTAAACTTCGCTTTTGATGAAGTTTATGAACATGGGAACTATGATAAAAAGTTAAGATGGATGATTATTTTGGCAAGTATGATTGCACAAAATACAAGAGATCGTTATAAAGTATTTTTAGCTGCGGGATTAAATATTGGAATTGCCCCGGAAGAAATTATGGAAATTGTTTACCAAGCTGTACCATATTGTGGTATTGCAAGAGTGTTTGATATTATTTACGATACAAATCAAGTATTAGAAGCAAATGGAGTAAAACTTCCAGTGACAGGGGGAAAACTGGTTTCTTACGAAGATAGATTTGAAGAAGGATTAAAAACGCAAAAAGAAATATTCGGAAATGATAATATTGAAACTATGAGAAAGAATGCGCCAGATGATGAGAAACATATTCAAGATTATTTAAGTGCAAATTGTTTTGGAGATTATTATACAAGAAAATATTTAGACATAAAGACAAGGGAAATATTGACATTTGCTATGTTGATTTCATTAGGAGGTTGTGAGCCACAAGTAAAAGGACATATTCAAGGTAATTTAAATGTTGGAAATACACGTGAATTTTTAATTGAAACAGTAACACAATTACTTCCATATATTGGTTATCCTAGAGCGTTAAATGCATTAAGCTGCATTGATGAGGTGACAAAATGAAGATTGTAGTTTTAACAGGAAGTCCCCATAAAAATGGTACTTCTAATACTTTGGTGAATGAATTTATAAGAGGTGCCGAAGAAAACGGACATAAAATAACAAGATTTGATGCGCCATTTTTAAGGATTCATCCGTGTATTGGATGTGATCGTTGTGGAATGAATGGCCCATGTGCTTTTCAAGATGATATGCCAAAGATTTTAGATACCATTTTGGAATCAAATATGATTGTGTTTGCGACTCCAATTTATTACTTTGGCTTTTCTGCTCAAATAAAAAGTGCGATTGATCGATTCTATTCTAGAAATGGACAAATACAACGAAAACATTTAAAATCAGCTTTTATCGCAACTGCTTGGAATAACGATGAACAAGTTATGAGTGGAATAGAAAAACATATTGATATTTTAATTGATTATTTAAACTTGGAAAACCAAGGTATGATACTAGCAAAAGGATACGGATATAGAGGTGCTAGTACAGAAAAACAGTATATGGAAGAAGCCTATCATTTAGGGAAGAGTCTTTAGATCAATCAAATTGGAAAGGAGTATGATGATATGCAAAAAATTGATACGTTTGCTCATGTATTATTGCCAAAGTTTTATGAAAAGATGTTAAGAATAAATTCCGACATTCCAAAGTACTTACCATTTATTCAAAATGAAGTATTAACGGATATCACAAAAAGAAGAGAAACAATGACTCCTCATGTAAAACAAATCATATCTTATGTGAATGTAAACCCAGAAGATTATACTGATAAAGATATGTCTTATGAACTTTGCAAAGAAGCAAATGAAGAACTCATTGAAACAATAAGAGAAAATCAGGATCTATTTTATGGTGGAGTAGCAATGATACCCATGAATCATATCGATGGAGCCATTGATATTATGGAAAACCAAGTCGTAAAGAATAAAGAGTTATTTGGTATTCAACTGTTTACAAGAGCTTTAGGAAAGAGTATTGCCGATGATGAGTATTTAAAAATATATGAAATTGCTAACAAACATAATTTAATTATTTGGTTACACCCGGTATTTGATAACAGAAAACCGGATAACAATCTTGTATTTAGTTGGGAATATGAATTATCACAGGCAATGCTGCAGATTGTAGAAAAAGGAATTTTTCAAAAATATCCTAATTTAAAAATCATTGTCCATCATGCTGGTGCAATGATACCATTCTTTGCTGGAAGAATTAAGTATATTTTAGGAGAAGAAAAAGAGTCTGATTTTAAGAAATTTTACGTCGATACTGCAATTTTAGGAAATCCAGAAGCATTAGATTTAGCTAAAAATTATTTTGGAATCGACCACTTGGTTTTTGGAACAGATGCTCCACTGGGAATTATGCCTGCAGGTGCAACTAAAGAAATACTAGATGCAATTGACCGTATGGATATCACATCGGAAGAAAAAGAAAGAATATTAAAAAATAATATGATAAATATGATAAATAGGAGGGATGAAAATGAATAAAAAAATAATGACTTTAATGATTGTTTTAATTGTTATTGCAGTAGCCGGAATATCAATTTATATGCTTTCTGGAAATAAGCAAGAGACATCTAATAACAATAACCAATCTAACAACTCTGCCCAAGAGAATGAAAGTAATAATAATGCAGATAATATTGTAACGGATGGTTCCAATGTATTAGTTTTATATTTTTCCATGAGTGGTAATACGGAAGCAGTGGCAAACTTTATTCACGATGAAGTAGGGGGAGATCTAATCCAATTAGAAACTGTTCAAACTTATCCTGAAGATTATGATGAATTAGTTGATTATGCCCAAGAAGAGCAACAAGAAAATGCAAGACCAGAACTAAGTACAGTGATAGAAAATATAGACCAATATGACACGATTTTCTTAGGTTATCCAAACTGGTGGGGAGATATGCCAATGCCAATTTATACATTTTTAGATACTTATGATTTATCAGGAAAGACCATCGTACCATTTATCACGCATGGTGGTTCAGGACTATCAGGTACACCAGCAAACATTCAAGAAGAAGAGCCAAATGCAACTGTTACTGAAGGCCTTTCTATTTATGGAGACAATGCTAGAAATTCAAAAGATGATGTAGTAGATTGGTTACAAGGTTTAGGATTCTAATATGAAAAAGAATATGAGAATTATAATCGATTTCATCATGTTTATCTTATTTATTATTTTAATGGGATATCATATCACAGGAAATATGACGCATGAAGTGATCGGTGTTATTACTTTTACCTTCTTCCTGTTACACCATATTGTAAATATGAAATGGTATAAAACAATATGGAAAGGCAAATATTCATTTTATAGAACCTTCCAAATCATCATAAACACCCTTTTGTTTATCACAATGATAGGAATTATCGTAAGTAGTATCATGATCTCATCCCATGTATTTTCTTTCTTACACTTTAAAACAACCATGTTTGGTCGTAATTTACATATGTTTTCTACTTCATGGGGATTTTTACTTATGGCTATTCATTTGGGGCTTCACTTGAATGTGATGCTTACAAAAATGAATAAAAAGATGAAGAGTAGTACTTTTGAATATGTATATTATTTTGTGATGATACTATTCATCATGTTTGGATTGTATACATTTATAAAGACTGAACTTTGGAATGACTTATTTTTACTGCAACAATTCAAGTTCTTTGATTATGATCAAAATCCATATTTATTTTACTTAGGTCAGTTTGCTATTGCTTGTATGGTTTCTTTTCTTACATATTTTCTTTTCTTTGTAATAAGAAATACTTTTATTGATAAACAGAATATAAAAGGAAATAGAGGAAGTGATAAATTTGAGTAAAAGTATCATTATTTATTTTAGTAGAGCAGATGAAAACTATGCTGTAGGGTTTATTGAAAAAGGGAATACAGAGGTTCTTGCAGAATATATTAAGGAACTAACAGGAGCTGATATATTTAAAGTAGAACCAAAAGTATCTTATTCTAAAGATTATCAGACTTGTATTGAAGAAGCAAGTGAAAGGCAAAAGACTCATAATGCCCCAATTGTATCACCAGTACCAGATCTATCTCAGTATGATGTCATTTATCTTGGTAGTCCAGTTTATTGGGGGTATATGCCAGAAGAATTAGTAACAGCTTTAAAAGATATTGATTTTACAGGGAAAAACATTTATCCATTTGTAACCCATGAGGGTTCTGGCTTTGCTTGTATCCCAAGTCAGATTCAAGAAGTATGTTATGGTGCTCAGGTTGGTAGAGGACTTGCCATCAAAGGTAGTCAAGTAAGAAGTGCAAAAGAACAAGTCGCAGCGTGGGTTGATCATGAATAGAGTATTATAAAAATAACTTGCTATAATGTAAGTTATTTTTGTTTTTTATAAAATAAAATGATTCATGCATATTATGATTGTATTTTGATAACACATATCACCTGATCCGACAAATCGTTACGATTGTCAAAAAAACTTGACTTAAAGTAAACTTTAATTGTTACAATGAATATGTAAAATAAAAGGAGGAAATATGAAAGAAACTTTAAATTTAACAAATGAATGGGATAAGACATTCCCACAAAGTGATTTAGTCAATCATAGAAAGGTTACATTCTATAATCGCTATGGTATTACTTTAGCAGCTGATTTATACGAGCCGAAAGAATATCAAGGAAAATTATCTGCTATTGCTGTTTGTGGCCCTTTTGGTGCTGTAAAAGAACAATCTTCAGGATTATATGCTCAAGAACTCGCTAAAAGAGGATTTTTAACGATTGCTTTTGATCCATCTTTTACCGGAGAAAGTGGGGGAACACCACGCTTTGTTGCATCTCCAGATATCAATACGGAAGATTTTCAAGCAGCTGTTGATTTCTTATCTGTACAAGAAAATGTAGATCCAGAACGTATTGGAATATTAGGTATTTGTGGTTGGGGTGGCATGGCTTTAAATGCTGCTGCAATTGATACAAGAATCAAAGCAACAGTCACTTCTACTATGTATGATATGAGTCGTGTGAATGCGAATGGTTATTTTGATGCAATGGATGAAAATGCTCGTTATAATTTAAAAAAACAATTAAATGAGCAGAGAATCAAAGACTATCAAACTGGAACTTATCAAAAAGCAGGTGGTGTTGTTGATCCACTTCCAGAAGATGCTCCATTTTTTGTCAAAGATTATTATGATTATTATAAAACGCAAAGAGGATATCATAAACGCTCTTTAAATTCTAATGATGGTTGGAATACTACTTCTTCTTTATCTTTTATCAATATGCCAATCTTAACTTATACTAATGAAATTCACAGTGCTGTTTTCATGATTCACGGTGATAAAGCCCATTCCTGTTATTTTTCAAAAGATGCTTATCGCAATATGACAGAAAAAAGACATTATAAAGAGAATAAAGAATTATTATTAATCCCTGGAGCAGTTCATACAGATTTGTATGATCGTATGGATATCATTCCATTTGATAAAATTGAAACATTTTATAAGGCTAATTTAAAATAATAAGAGTTTTTGTATAAAAGAATCTGGTGTAGAATTGTTTTATTTGTTGTTACTACAGAGTAAAAAATGAAAAACATTGTTTCTTTAGAGTACAAGAAGAAATCTGGTAGGTATAAAAAACTTGTAAAAAAATGCAAGTTTTTTTTCTTTGTTGCAGGAATTGTAGATTGTAATATAGAAGAATAATCATAGGAGGTGATAAATGTGGTTGATTATAAAGTTGATGGATTTCAAAATGAGATATGTTTTGCAGACAAGTTAAATGGGAAACGTGTGAAAGACTTGGAGCCTGCTTATCAAAATATGATTTATCAACTGTATGGCAAGATTTCAAAATGGAGAAGAGTAAAGGCACATGTGGATGAGAATAAAAAGAAATATGATATGGTAATCCAGATTGGAAAAGTCGAAAAAAAGATTAGTATTAAAAAAGGCATTAATAATTCAATGCATGTAGAAGGTATTTCGACCTTTGTCCATTTCTTGATTGAGATGAAGATTGGAAGAGAGAATGTAATGACTTATTTGAAATATCATTATGCTGATGGTACGACGAATGGAAAAGGCAGTTATCGAATGTCTGCGCGAGAGTATAAGGAACTGCACAAAGAAGAAATACAGGAATTAAATCGTAGTTTAAACCATCCATATGTAATAAGACAAGCCATTGATCGTTTTATATTAATGGGTAGAAATTCTAATGAATGTGTCGATGGTCTTATTTATGGGGTACTCAATGATTTTATTTTTATTCCTACTGCAGATCTCATTCAGATGATTGAATCAAAAAAAGATGTTGAATTTACCGGTGTCCATTTTGGTCCATTATGTTGTCAACCGATGACCAGAAATTTAAATTATAATCCACTTTATGAGAAAAAACGTTTCTGTGTACAGATTAAATGGTATGATATTTACGAGGATGCAGTTGATTATATGAGAAATAAGAAGCAGGAAAGTAATGATAATAATTAGAAAAAGTGAAGAAATTTATTAAAAATTATTTATTTTTTTATTGTAAATGAAAGGTTTTGCTGAAGTTCCACCATTTTTTGAAAGAAAATGCTTGACATTTTTTTAAAATCACGTATAATTAAAAGTGCCTACTGAAATGCGGATGTAGTTTAATGGTAGAACTTCAGCCTTCCAAGCTGACTACGTGAGTTCGATTCTCATCATCCGCTCCATAGGTTATTACAGGAGATATAATTTATCTCCTTTTTTTGTGTCTTTTCCTCACGTAGTCTGCTTGGAATCCAAAATTCTTTTGGAAAACCTATAACGAAATATGTTTCATAAATTGAAAATGAAAAATGTCAAGTAAACAGTCTGATTTTAAAAAATATTGTTTATTGTTTACATAATTTGATATAATAGATATATAGGAACATACTGAGAATAGGAAGGTGTTGAGCTATGAGGTATATCATGAATATGAATAGCTCTGGTTTTGACAAAATCAAACGTGGTGTGAAAACACATGGTTATCGTTTATATGATCGTGTTGGTAGACACTTAAAAATCGGAGATGAAATCTTAATTCGTTTAGAACCAGAATTAAAAGAATGTGTATTGGTGCAGATAGTAGGAGTGGCCCATTACAAGACATTCTATGATATGTATGCAGATTTTTTCGATGTTGATTTTAAATATCGCTATCGTTCTATTAACGACATTCTAAAAGAAACCTTTCACCATTGGTATACAGAAAAAGAAGAAAAAAAGTATGGAGCTATGGCATTTAAATTTATTGTGACAAAAACGTTCTCAAAACTGTAAAATGATTTTACAGTTTTTTTATGTTTTATTGTATCCTTCTTTTAAAACATGTTATACTAGAGGTGTAAATACATAATAAGAAAGAAGGAATGATGAATGTTTAATTTAAAAGGAAGAGTAGCTGTTATTACTGGTGCTTCTAGTGGACTTGGAAAACAAATGGCAAAAGGATTTGCAAGTCAAGGTGCTGATTTAGTAATTATGGCAAGACGTTTAGAAAGATTAGAAGAATTAAAGGGAGAATTAGAACAATTAGGAGTTCGTTGTTTACCAATTAAGTGTGATGTTACAAATCCTGAGGAAATTAAAAATGCAGCGAAAGAAGCAGAACAATTCTTTGGTAAAGTTGATATTTTAGTCAATTGTGCAGGTTCTGCAAAAAACAATGGTGTTTTAAATATGACTGACGAAGAATGGCAATTTACAATGGATACTGATTTAAATAGTGTTTTCTATGTAACACGTGAATTTGCTAATATTATGAAGAAAAATAATTATGGAAGAATTATCAATATTGCTTCTATGTATGGAATGGTTGGTAATATGGCAATGGATACAGTTGCATACCATTCATCTAAGGGTGGAGTAATTAATTTTACAAGAGCTGTAGCTGCAGAACTTGCAAAATACGGAATTACATGTAATGCAATCTGTCCAGGATATTTTGATACGGAATTAACCCATGAGACATTAATTACAGAATCATTTACAAATTATATGAAAGCAACAGTTCCAGTCGGAAGATATGGACATGAAGGAGAGTTAAATGCTGGGGCTATCTTTTTAGCAAGTGATGAAGCTAGTTACGTAACTGGAGTGATTCTTCCAATTGACGGTGGATATACTGCAGTATAAGACCTTTTATGGTCTTTTTATTTTTGATATAATAAATATGGTGATACGATGAATCAAGAGAAAATTGGAAAATTTATACGTGATATACGCACCAAAAACCATATGAGTCAGCAACAATTTGCAGAAAAATACGGAGTGACATATCAAGCAGTTAGCAAATGGGAAAATGGGAAGAATATGCCAGATATTGCCATTTTAAAACAGATTTGTGAAGATTATCATATGAATTTAAATGATTTTTTAAATACCAAACATCCTAAGAAAAAACATACCAAAAAATGGGTGATAGGAAGTATTATTGGAATTCTTGTTCTGCTACTTGTTTTATTGATTTTTCTATTTACAAGACAAGATGGATTTGAATTTAAAAAATTGACAGCTTCTTGTGATGATTTTACACTGTATGGTAGTATTGCATACACGGAGAGTAAATCATCTATTTATATTTCCAATATTTCTTATTGTGGAGAAGAAGACAAACAGAAATATCAAGAATTATTATGTATTTTATATGAAGAAAATGGTAAGTCTAAAACAGAGATTAGTAGGTATCATTATCAGAAATCAGAACCGATTACGATAAAAGAATTTGCAAGTATGATTGAGTTACATGTTGATCATTATGAGAATACTTGTAATATATCAAAAGATAACAGTCTTCATTTAGAAATTGAAGCAACGAATTCGAATGGGAAGATTACAACGTATAAAATTCCATTAATGCTTTCTGATCATTGTAAATAGACACTCAACTTCAGGTTGAGTTTTTTTCAACCTCAAATTTATTGTGATTTTTTATCTTGTTTTTTACAATGAGGATGAGGTGATATTTGTGAAAAAGAAAAATAGAAAAAGAACTGTTAAAATCATTTTATCTGTTTTGATATTGATATTGATTTTATTGCTAATCGTACTTTTGTATTGCAATCATAAAAATACAAATACCAAAACAGCAGAGGAAAAGGAACTGATGATATTTGAACAGAAAGAGAAAGAAAAAAAGTTTCAAACAGAGGGATATACCTTTGAACAGGCCAACGTCATTTTAAATCCCTATGGTAATTCTCCTTTAACAGCGCTTATTGTATTTGAGACAAAAGAAAAGGTAAGTCCGACCGTAAAGATTGTAGGGGAAGATAAATTATCGACATTTGAACATACTTTTGATGCTAATACCGAACATTATTTACCCATTTATGGATTATATCCTAATCAAGAAAATGAAGTAGTAATTTCAATAGAAACAGATGGTAAAAAAAGAGAAAAAACATATCATATTCAAACAGAATCATTACCTGATGATTTTATATTACCAACAGAAGTAACGGCAGATAAAGATAAACTATCTAATGATTTATATTTTTATACACCATCTTCATCCGGATATACTTGCGCTTATGATGTAAATGGAGATGTTCGTTGGTATTTAACAAATTATGCATTATGGAAAATTGATCGTTTAAAAAATGGACATTTATTAGTAAGTACTGAGCGATTAGTCAATAATCCATATTATATGACAGGTTTGTATGAAATGGATTTATTAGGAAAAATATATACTGAATTTTCACTTCCAGGAGGATATCATCACGATTACTATGAAATGGAAAATGGAAATTTATTGATAGCAAGTGATGATTTTGAAAGTGGCACAGTAGAGGATTATATTGTTGAATTAGATAGAAATACAGGAAAGATAGTAAAAGAATATCATTTAAATAAAATTTTAAATATGGAAGATGGAAAGAGTGAAAATTGGATTAGTTATGATTGGTTTCATAATAATTCTGTTTGGTATGATAAAAAGACCAATTCTATTACTTTATCTGGCAGGCATCAAGATGCAGTCATTAATATCGACTACGATAATGGTAAGTTGAATTGGATTATTGGGGATCCTATGAATTGGAGTGAGGAATATCAAAAATATTTCTTTACACCAGTTGGAGATGATTTTGAATGGCAGTGGAGTCAACATGCAGCAATGATTACTCCAGCAGGCTATGTATTTATTTTAGATAATGGAAATAATAAATCAAAAAACAAAGATGAATATGTTGATGCTTCTGATAGTTATACAAGAGGCGTTATGTATGAAATTAATACTAAAGATATGACGATTGAACAAGTATGGGAATACGGAAAAGAACGTGGAAGTGATTTTTATTCACCATATATCTCTGATGTTGATTATATAGAAGAAAATCATTACATCGTTCATTCTGGTGGAATTGTTTACGTGGATGGTGAAAACTCCAATCAGCCTGCGGGATTTAGCAAAAATGCTGAGTTGAAGTCTGACACAGTTGAATTGATAGATAATGAAGTTGTGTTTGAACTTGTTTTGCCAACTAATAATTATCGTGTCGAAAAAATGAGCCTATATGTAGAAAATGAAAAATTTGAATTTAAAGAAGCAAAAAGAATTGGTACTTTAGGAAAGACAGAAGTATCAGATGAAAAATGGACACCTATTTTAAACAGTATTGCAACTGATAAAATATATAATCGGCATAATATCTCTATTATCAATGAACAAGATCGTTTGGTCGTAAAAGGACAGTTTAAAAGAACAGATGATGTAAATATTATCTTTTATCAAAATATGAAATCTAAATATTATCATGTAACTGTCAGTAAGAAACCTTATACTGCTCTTTGTGTTGATATATTTACTGAAGAAGAAACGAAAAATGGTATTTCTGTTACCAAATATATTAATCGCGAGGGATTATCAGGAAAGTATTCTATTTATATAGAAATTAATGGAATATTATATAATACAAAAAGGTATGTAACATTTTAAAAAGTTTATGTGAAAACATAAACTTTTTTAGCTCCTACTAGCATGAAATAAAAGTAATATGATTTTTTTCTTTCTTTATAGTATAATAAAATTATACAAAATAGATAGAAATGAGGCATATATGATTAAAATTTTATTTGTATGTTTAGGAAATATATGTAGATCTCCTATGGCAGAGTTTGTTATGAAAGATTGTGTGAAAAAGAGAGGATTAGAAAGTTATTTTTGGATTGATTCAGCTGCAACGAGTGCTTACAATGAAAAATATCAAAATTCTATTTATCCTGAAGTGAAAGAAATTTTGAAAGAAAATCATATTCCATTTACTGATCGTATATCTAGGCATATGAGAAAAGAAGATTATGAGAAATATGATTATATAATAGGAATGGATGAAGAAAATATAAGAGATATTTTAGATATCATTGGAACAGATTCAGAACAAAAAGTATATCGTTTACTAGATTTTACAGAAACGCCAAGGGATATTATTGATCCTTGGTATTATGGTAATTTTGATAAAACATATGATGATGTGACATATGGATGTGAAAAATTATTAGAATTTGTTTTGAATTCGAAGCAAGAGATGATAAAATAATATATGGAGGTAATTTATGAGTTATATAATTAATGGAATTAGGGGATTTTGTATGGCACTTGCCGATAGTGTTCCAGGAGTATCAGGAGGAACCATTGCTTTTATTTTAGGATTTTATGATAAGTTTATTAATTCATTAGATGATTTAGCATTTGGAGATATTGCTAAGAAGAAAAAAGCATTATTCTTTTTGATTAAATTAGGAATTGGTTGGATTATTGGTATGATATTAGCAGTTTTAGTACTTACCAATTTATTTGAAAGTCATATCTATCAAGTCAGTTCTGTATTTATTGGTTTTATCTTATTTTCAATCCCTTTAATTGCAAAAGAGGAAAAAGAATCATTAAAAGGAAAATATCACAATTTAATTTTTACATTGATTGGAATTGCCATTGTCGCATTAATTACTTATTTTAATCCAATTTCAGGAGAATCACATGTAGTAGATATTTCAAAACTTAATATTGGACTTGCTCTTTATATGTTTGTTGCTGCTATGGTATCTATTTCAGCTATGGTATTACCAGGAATTTCTGGTTCGACATTGTTATTAATATTTGGATTATATATTCCAATTATTTCAGCAATTAAAGAGTTTTTACATTTCAACTTTAGTTATGTACCAGCGCTATTTGTATTTGGACTAGGTGTTCTCTTTGGAATCGTATTAGTAATTCGCTTGATTAAAATCGCATTAGAAAAATATAGAAGTCAATCAATTTACTGCATTTTAGGATTGATGATTGGATCTATTTATGCGATTATTATGGGGCCAACAACGTTAAATGCTACAACAGCTCCATTATCTATTTCAACATTTAGTATTTTATCTTTTATTTTAGGTGGAGTAATTATTTTAGGATTGGAAAAAGTAAAAGGAATTTTGGAGAAGAAACAAGCAAAAGAAGATTAAAAAATGATTATAAACATGAATGTTTTAATCATTTTTCCTAAATTGAAATTTCAACCGCACCACTTGGTGCGGCTTTTTGATACAATAAAAA
>CAJKWD010000010.1 GCA_905203475.1 uncultured Acholeplasmataceae bacterium | reverse complement strand
AAGGTTATGAAATATGAGAAAAAAATAATCATTACTTTATTACAACTTTTGAAATTCCTCATTATTCTCTTATTTCTAATAATAATTAAAAACACCTAGCATAAGCTAAGTGGCTCAATATAATTGGACACTTGGTACGTATCCCTCTTTCATTATATGATAATCATAAAACTTTGTAAATAATTATTTCTTTTTCTTCTTTTTATTTATTGTTTTCTTTTGTTTTGATTTTATATTCTTTGGATTTGTTTTTGAATATTCCAGGAAATGATTTTCATCCATAGTCATGTGAAGTGAAATACCAACTAATAATAAACTATGGAAAACAGTAAATAAAATAATTGGTACAGATGCTTCTATAATTTTATAATAATCTAATAATACTTTTAAGCAGAAAAAGATTGCTAATAAAGTTACAATTCCCACAAAAATTTTTGTTAACTTAGTAATATCTTTTTTTTGATTTAATAAATATTTTTTTACTATCATATAAATAGCTAATAAATCATAGAAAATAAAGCAGGTATAATCGGTAAAGAAAATACCACCAATACAATACCATAAAACTAATATGATAAAAAATATCACATTTAATTGTTTTACATGTTTTCTACCAATTGGAAATAATAAACTCCAAAAGTACAATAATGGTAATAATGTAGTTCCAGCTAATAAAACTAAACCTTGTCCAATTTCTAATGGATAATATAGTGTAAACAATGTTCCTGTAACAGCTAATAATAAAATAACATTCGCTAGTACTAATAATTTTTGATATTTTGTTTCCTTTATCATACGATCAACTCCTATTATCATTATATAAAATTATGATATATTTCTCAACCATTTTACAAAATTTCATGATACAATATCTTTAGGTGAGAATATGAAAAAGAAGAAAAAATGGTTTTATAGATTAGTTGGAATAATAATTTTTCTTTGTATTCTATACATTGCTCTTAGCTTCTGGATTTTTAAAGTGATTCAAAATGACCATCATACAATGGATCAGCCAAAAATCAACCAAATGCTAAAATATATTATGCCACAATTAAATTATCAAAATCATATACTTGAAATCAATCAATTGAATGAAGAAGAATTACTATGGCTAGGTTTAAAAATAACCTATCATATTCCAAATACTACGAAATATACAGTTTTATCTGAACAAGGGAAACAAATTCAAATTCAGGCTCAAGATGTAAAAAAAGTGTTAAATAATTATTTTCGTGTTACGTTGCCATTAGATCAATTATCTTTACCATATGGAGTACAGTATGACAATGAAACAGATAGTTTTTTATTAAATGTAGATGATGTGTTTGGCAATTCTCAATTAGATTTTAAATATCAGATTGTAAAACAAGAAGCCAAACAACATCGACAAATTATAATGTTAAAAGCAAATTCTAATCATGAAATAACGACTTATAAAGTCATATTTGAATGTGATAATGATTGTTATTTTATTTCTTCTGAAATTATAAAATAAAACACAGACTAATTTTGCGTCTGTGTTTTTTCTTGATTTTGATTTTCTGTTTTTACATTATATTTATCTTGTAACTTAATATGTAATGTCTCATTCTCGTGGATTACTGTATTAGGAGCGATAGACTGCTCTACTACATAACCATAGCCTTCACTTGTTACATTAACATTTAAAAGTTCCATAACTGCTTTTACATCGCTATATGACCAACCGCTAAAGTTTGGTATTGTAAATTCTGAATTAGTGATTAAAACAACATGATCTTGTTTTAATACATCAGCACCTTTACTTGGATATTGATCTACTACTTTATTTCCCGTTCCAATAACAATTGGCGCAATACCATAAGTATTTAAATAACTTTTCGCATCTTCTATATTTTTACTAGAGAATGATGGCATTGTAATAATATTATTGGCATTTTCCTTCGTTTCTTTTTCTCCAAATGTATTACGATATTTCGCAATTCTTTTCATAAGTTCTACTGTTACTTTACTCATACCACTGGCTTCTCCCCATTGTGGTTTTTTCATAGCAGCATATATCACTACATCAGGATCATCTTTTGGAAACATACCTGAAAAAGAGAAAATATAATTATTTTTTCCTTCCGCATAATTTCCTGTTGTTTCATCATAAATCTGGGCTGTTCCTGTTTTTCCAATGACATCAAAGCCATCAATGTAATAAGCAGTACCTGTTGTTCCAGCATCATGATTAGATATTGTATTATACATAAGTTCTTTCATTTTATCGACTGTTGATTGTTTAATAATTTGTTTACTTTCTTTTTTCTTCCACTTATAAGTTACTTGGTTATGATCTTTATCTACAATCTTTTCAATAATTTGTGGAGTTAACATTTTTCCGTTATTAGAAATTAATGACATTGCTTGTAAATGTTGTACTGCAGTCGTAGTAATTCCTTGTCCAAATGAAGCAGTTGCTACTTCAACTGGATAATTAAAACGAATACTACCTGTTTGTTCTCTTGGAAGTTCAATGCCTGTTACTTTACCAAAACCATATTTAGAAAGACAATCTCTTAAATCACTTTTATCTATAAAACGGTTAATCATGTTACTAACACCAACGTTACTAGAATATTCATAACCTTTATCAAAGGTAATATCTCCCCAACCACGCTTATTCCAATCAGTAATGGTATAATCACCAATTTCGATACTTCCAGAATGATAAGTAGCACTTCCATCATATGTTCCTTTTTCTAAAGCGCACATATAAGTATATGTTTTCATTGTTGAACCAGGTTCATATACGTAAGAAGTAAGTGGATTTTCATAACTGGTAATATTTCTCTTGTTTGGATCAAATGATGGAACTCCACTCGTCGCTAGAATTTTACCTGTTTTTGCATCCATTACATGAATCATCATCCACTCTGGGTGGTAATTCTCTTCTACTTCTTTTACAGCTGCTTCCGTAAATCTTTGAATATTTGCATCCAATGTTAAATAAATATCTTTTCCATTTTCGGCATCGATTCTAGTTTCTTTTGTATCTGGTATTTTATATCCGCTACGATCTTGTTGATAAGTTAGACTACCATTTGTTCCTCTTAATAGATCATCGTACTTTGCTTCTATTCCTAATTCTCCTTGAATTACAGAACTCGTTACTTTTTTTCCATTTACTGTTTCTTCTACTTCATTTTGTTTCGCATAACCAATCACATAAGATGCAAAATCTCCATTTGGATAATAACGTTTATAACTTTCTTCAAAGCCAATTCCAGGAAGTCCTAAACTCTCTATTTCTTCCTTTTTTAGTTCACTAATACCTCTTCCCCCAGGTCCTAATTCTACTTGGTAAGCATCTGTATTTAACAATCTTAGTAAATATTCTGTTGTCATATTTAACACAGGAGCAAGTTTTTCTGCTGTCATTTGTTTATCTACTACATGTTTTGGAGTTGTAGAATTCTCACTTCTACTTTTATCTAAGTAAGCAATGACGGTATAAGATGACACATTAAGAGCCAATGTATTACCATCTTTGTCATAAATTGTTCCTCTACTAGCATACAGTGTTCTTGTCACTGTATTTCTCTGTTTCGCAAATTCATCCATATTAATTCCATAGACAGTTGGTGAAAGTGATAGATAAGCAAACTGTATATATAACAAAAAAATGAGGCCAGCAAAGCCCAAAAATATAAATTTAGGAAATTTCCATTGTTTCATATCTCGGCCTTTCTGTACCACATTAATCACCTCAGTTTTGGTTAATAATAATGATATTGTCGTTATTATATTCTAATCCCATATCTGCTACAATATCCTTTACTTTATCAAAAGAAGTTAACTCACTTACTTTCATATTTAAGCTTTCATTTTTCTTCTCTTGATCTGTAATCTCATATTTGACTTTTTCTACTTCCATTTTCAAATTTCCGATATTCGTACCGCAAAAAATCTGTAAGACAACTGTGAAAAAAGCAGCAAATACCGCACTACCATATAATATCTTTTCTCCCTTTGTAATACGTGTTTTTTTCTTTCTCTTTTTCACAATATCCCTCTATTCTTTTACTTTTTCAATAACTCTTAATTTTGCACTACGAGCTCTTCTATTTTCTTCTATTTCTTCTTTACTTGGATGAATTGTTTTTATTATTTGAAAGTCTGGTTTTAAGTTATCCGGAATAATTGGAAGATTTTTTAGTTCATTTGGTAATGTACTGACTTCTTTCATTATTTTTTTACAAATAATATCTTCCAATGAATGGAACGTAATCACACAAACCCTACCTTTTACATCTATCAATTCTAATGCCTCATGTAATGCTTTTTCAAAGACATTCAATTCGTCATTTACTTCAATGCGTATTGCTTGAAATACTTTTCTTGCTGGATGGTGTTCACGACGATATTTTTCGGGAACACTATTTTTTATAATCTCAACAAGTTCTAATGTTGTTTCAATCTCTTTTTCTTTTCTATGCTCAACAATATTTTTGGCAATACTAGGTGCGAACTTTTCTTCACCATATGTTTTCATAATATGAACTAATTGCTCATAAGAATAGGTATTGACAACTTCTTGGGCATCTTTTTTCTGACCTTGATCCATACGCATATCTAATCTTGCATCTTTGTGAAAGCTAAATCCTCTTTCATCTTCATCTAATTGAGGACTAGAAACACCTAAATCAAATAATATTCCATCTACTTTAGTAATTCCTAATTCTTGCAACTTTTCTTTCAAATAAACGAAGTTACTTTTAATAATAGTAAAATTCGATGAAATATTAGAAAGACGTTTACTAGCACTGGCAATTGCTTCATTATCTTGATCAAAAGCGTATAGATGTCCTTTTGGTATTCTTTTTAATATTTCACTACTATGTCCCCCATATCCTAGGGTACAATCAACAACGATTGCATCTTCTTTTAAATTTAAATAATCAATGGCTTCTTCTAATAATACACTCTTGTGCATACTCACACCTACATTTCCATGTTAGAAAATAACGAATCCGCCATCACAGAGAAGTTTTCTTCATTCTCATCTAGTAATTGTTGCCACAATTCTTGACTCCATATTTCTAAATGATCACTAACCCCTACAATGACACAATCTTTTTTTAATTCAGCATAATGAATGAGTGGTGCTTGAATATTAATACGACCTTGTTTATCAAACTCACAAGTAGTAGCTCCTGACAAGAAAAATCTCATGAAATTTCTAGCATCTTTGGTATTAGGCAATTTCTGGTATTTGGTAATTATTGTTTCCCATTCTTTTTTTGGATAAACATATAAACAACGATCTAAACCTCTTGTTACAACAAAAGACTCACCTAAGTCATAACGTACTTTTGAAGGAATGGTAATTCTACCTTTTTCATCAATTGTATGATGATATTCACCCATCAGTAACATATAATCACCCACTTTGCCCCACATATATCCACTATGTACCACTATTCTACCTTAAATTCCTAAGAAAGTAAAGAGTTCTACCTAAAAGTATAAAAAAATATTGTGACAAATTGTGTAAAATAAGACAATTTCCCTCTTGACACAAAAAAAGGAGATAATCTCCTTTTAATAAATAATCCATGCCCCTAATATAATTGCAAGTAAAATATAAAGTACAACAATAATTAAATAATTTGTATTATTATTACGGCATGTTGGTCTTTCTTGTGGAGTTCCTCCACAGTTGTTTTGGCAAGCCATTTTATTCACCTCCTAACGGATTAAATATATGCTCCAAGTATGATAATTAAAAGAATAAATAATACTAAGACAATAGCAGCGCCAGATACACCAGTATTACACATAAACTCATTCCTCCTTTTTTTCTCTTTTCAAGAATATTTTATGGGAAATTACATAATATGTGATTACTTAAATAGAAATTATTGAATTTTTTTAGTGTTTTTGCTATGATAGATATGTTACCAGAAAGGAGCAAATATGAAAAATAAGAAATTAACATTATTAGGTGTTACCATGTGTTCAGTATTATTACTTACAACTGGATGTGGTGAGGTTGCTAAATTAAAAAATGGAAAAGAAGTTGTCGGAAAAATTAAAGGTTATACAGTTACTGCTGAAGATTTATATGCGGAATTAAAAGAAAAAGGTGGTTCTCAAATCTTTGTTAATATGATTGACAATTATATTGCTAATAAAGAAATTAAATCAAATGACGATGCAGAAGATTATGCAAATAGTCAAATTGAAGCATATAAGAGTCAATATGAACAACAAGGGCAAGATTTTAACGAAGTACTTGTTAGCTCTGGATATAAAAATGAACAACAATTTAGAGATGAATTAATTTTAAGTTATAAAAAAGATAAAGTTGTTGAAAATTACTTAAAAGACGAATTAACAGAGGAAGAAATCAAAGATTATTACGATGAAAATATTTTTGGTGACATGACTGTTCGTCATATTTTAATTAAACCTGATACTGATACAGATGCTAGTGATGAAGATCAAGAAAAGGCAGAAGAAAAAGCTAAAAAAGAAGCTGAAAATATTATTAAGAAATTAGACAAAGGAGAAAAATTCGAAGATCTTGCTAAAAAATATTCTGATGATGAAGGAACAAAAGAAGATGGTGGTCTTCTAGAAAATTTCTCAAAAGACAGCGTTGTTACTGAGTTCTGGGATGCATCTTCTAAATTAAAAGATGGTGAATATACAAAAGAACCAGTAAAAAGTGAATATGGATACCATGTTATACTTAGGGTAAGTCAAAAAGCAAAACCAAAATTAAAAGAAGTAAAAGATACCATTAAAGAAACACTTGTTACAAATAAACTAAGTGCTGATACAACATTAAAAACGACAACTTGGGTAAACATTCGTAAAAAATATAATTTAAATATCGAAGATTCAGAAATTAAAGATGGATATGATTCTCTAACAAAGTAAATCATATTGTCTATTAGTAAATGGAAATCTCAACCGCACCACTTGGTGCGGCTTTTTAATACAATAAAAAGAGACATATTATTTCACTAAAAATAGGAATCATTTGATTCCTATTTTTAGCATTTTATAGCACTTTAATCTATTTTCTTCTTTTTGATATAAAGCCAGTGGTTCTTTTTTTGCATTGATAAAAAATACGATGTCTAAATCTTCTGGATTATCTATCTTTGCTCCATTTAAAACTTTTTTTTCTAATTCTCCTGTAATTTGACGTGTTTCATACATGGATTTCAATACTTCATAAATCGTATATACTTTAAAGGAATTATTTTTGATTTCCGCAATAGTATTCGCTCTATCTAATGAAAAATTTCCAACCTTTGTACGCATTAGTTCTGTCATTGTTCCTATGGTATTTAAGTGAGAGGCAATGTCCTCTACTAGACTTCTAATATAAGTTCCTTTACTCACCTGTGCCAAAAATGTTAATTTTTGATCTTGTTCTTGCCAATCTATCATCTGTAACTTTTCAATTGTCACTTCTCTTTTTGGTAAATCAATCTGTTCCCCGTTTCTAGCATATTCATATAATTTTTTGCCATTTATTTTAACAGCTGAATAAATTGGCACTTCTTGTTGATAAGTCGTTGTCATATCATGTAGTACTTTTTCTATTTGTTCTTTTGTCATATAACTTTTACTTTGTTCTAATATTATCCCCGTTATATCCTTTGTATCTGTTTTAATTCCAAACATCATGGATGTGACATATTCTTTTTGATGAGATGTTAATACTTCTACTAGTTTTGTTGCTCTACCAACACAAATGACTAACAAACCAGTTGCCATAGGATCTAACGTTCCTGTATGGCCTACTTTTTTGGTATGGCAAACACGACTTACTAAGTTGACCACATCCCTACTCGTCATTCCCTTTTCTTTATTTACTAAAATAATTCCATCCATATGTATCACCACTGTTATTATATCTAGTTTTATAACAAAAGAAAAGTATCTAATCGATACTATTTCTCACACTTATAACCTTCGTCTTCTAATTCTTTGATGAATTCTGAAGTATCTACTTTTTGTCCTTTGCTTTTTGCAAAGTTAGAATCTACTTTTTCTAATGAATCTTTAGAAGCTTTTTCAAAATCTAAATCAATATTTACATGAATTTTTTTGTCCTCTTGCTTTACACTGGTTTGAATACCTTCCGCTTTCATATCACCATAAGTTGATTCTAATACTGATTTTGCTACTCCAATCATACTATCTGGTTGCTTACTTAAATCAACTGTTACATCCATCGTAAGTGTTTGTACTTTTTTGCTTTTAAACACTGCTTCAATTCTTTGTGTTGAATCCATACCACTTTCATTTCCATCTTTAGTACATACAATTGTTTCAGTTACAAAGAAACATCCACTTAACATACTAGCAATTAATATACTTCCTAAGACAACCATTTTCTTCATCATACCACTCCTCCTATTTTTATTATATCGATATTTCTTGTATTATACAAGATTAATCTCGATCTTGGTAGATAAAAATTAAACGAAGTAAATTTAAAATTGTTGAAGCTAAGCTTGCCACATAAGTCATCGCTGCTGCTTTTAACATATTCATAATATTAGGCATCTCTTCTTTTTTTGCAAGATTTAATTTTTCTATTTCTTTCATTCCTCGTTTTGAGGCATCTATTTCTACCGGTAATGTTACTAATTGAAAGATTAAAGTTGCAAGCAACATAACCATACCTAGTAATAGATATGCTGTAATACCTGCAAAAGCAGAAATTATAATCACAAAATAGCCAAGATAACTAACTAAATTTACGACTGGTACTAAAGCACTACGAAGCCGATAAAAAAGATACCCCTCTTTTCTTTGAATCGCATGACCACATTCATGAGCAGCCACTGCTAAAGATGCGATTGAATCATCTTGAAATATATGATTAGAAAGTCGAATCACATTTCTTCCTGGATCATAATGATCTGTTAATTCTCCGGATACTTGTACGACATAAATATCTTCTAATCCGTTCGCATCTAATATTTTACGAGCTACTTCTTGCCCACTTAACATCTGTTCATTACGAATACGCATTGTTTCGTGATATGTTTGCATAATATGAATTTGTGCATAAACAACAACAATCATTCCTAGTATAAATAAAATAATTTCCAATTAATCACCTTCTAATTTATTTTTTCAAAAACTGTTCCTTCTCTTGTATCACGAATTTGAATTCCCATATTTTTTAATAAATCTCTAATTTCATCAGCACGTTCAAAATTCTTTGCTTTTTTAGCGTTCTTTCTCTCTTCTATCAAAGATAATACTTTTTGTTTTAATGCTTCATCAATTTCTTCTTTATCTAATAAAGAAAGTGAAAGTACTTGATCAAAATCTTTTACTAATTCTATTTTGGTTTTGTTATTTAAATCACTTTTTAATACTTCATATAGAACTGTAAGTGCATTAGCTGTATTTAAATCATCACTCAACGCATCTTTAAATTTTTGCTGATACGTATCAAATAAATTCTGTTCAATTTCTCCCTCAAGATGTGAAGAAATATGTTTTACTTTATTTTTTAATGCTTGATAAGATGAAACTGCTCTATCTAAAGAAGTATAAGAGAATGCCAATTGTTTACGATAATGAGATTCTAAACAAAAATAACGATAACTTAATGGATCATATCCTTTTTCTATTAACAAAGATAAAGTTAAAAATTCACCCTTGCTTTTACTCATTTTTCCTGTTTCATCATTTAAATATTCACCATGCATCCAATAATTACACCATTTATGTCCTAAATAGGCTTCACTTTGGGCAATTTCATTCGAATGATGAGGAAAAATATTATCTACACCACCACAGTGAATATCTAAGTATTCGCCTAGAAAATGAATTGCAATATTAGAACATTCAATATGCCATCCAGGATATCCAACACCCCATGGACTATCCCACTTCATCGCTTGATTATTAAATTTAGAATTAGTAAACCACAACCCGAAATCAGCAGGATTTTTCTTAAATGTATCATGTTCTACATCATCTCTTACTGCGACTTTTAAATCAGCAGGATTTTTTCCAGATAATTCATAATAATTCGGCATTTTCGATACATCGAAATAAACATTGCCATTGGCTTGATAAGCATATCCATCTTTTAATAATTTTTCAATCATATGAATATAATCAGCAATATGGTCTGATGCTTTTGAAACATATTGTGGTTTTTTAATATTTAATTTTTTACAATCTTCAAAAAAAGCATTGGTATAATATTCTGCAATTTCATATACACTCTTTTTTTCACGGAGTGCTCCTTTTAACATCTTATCTTCGCCATCATCAGAATCATTAGCAAGATGACCAACATCCGTAATATTCATCGTTCTAATAACAGAATATCCTAAATAATTTAAACTCTTTTCTAAAACATCTTCAAAAATATAAGTACGTAGATTCCCTATGTGTGCATAATCATATACAGTTGGTCCACAAGTATACATTTTGATTTCTTTACCATGATTTGGAATCAATGGTTCTATTTTTTTTGTTAAAGTATTATAAACTTTCATGTCATCACCTTTGTATTATTATAACATAAAGTATTTCTTTATGCTTCTATTATTTCAAATTTTAGTAATTCTATCTCTTTGACTAATTGGCTATTGATTGGTGTTACTAATTGTGTTGATAAGTATTTTTTAGAGTCATCAGGACAAACCGTTACGTTTTTCTTTTCACCATTTGTAAGAATACTAGCTAATACATTTGCACCAGTTGTAATTCCCACTCCTAATCCTATATGTGATAATTTCTGAGCCATTGCTAAAGCATCTTCTGAATGAATTAATACAATTTGGTCAATAAGACTTCTGTCAACGATTTCTGGAATAAAATCATCTCCAATCCCTTCTAGTTGATGTGTTCCACTATATCCTTGTGATAATAATGGAGCTTCTGCTGGTTCTAATGCAATCATTTTAATTTGGGGGTCTATTTCTTTTAAATACTTTCCAACTCCCATTAAAGTTCCTCCAGTTCCAATTCCTGAAACAAAACCTCCAATGTCTTCTTTGACTGCTTTTACAATTTCCTTTCCTGTTCCTTCATAATGAGCAATTATATTTTCTTGATTTTCAAATTGGCAGGGACAAAATCCTCCTTTTTCTTGAGCCCGTTCTTTTGCTCTTTTAATACATTCCTGAAATCCTCCTTCTTCCTTCGATACTAAATGCACCTCTGCTCCATACAATTTCATTAATTGAACACGTTCTAAACTCACCCAATCTGGCATAAAAATAATAACAGGATGATGATAATAAGCACCCAATGCAGCAAAAGAAATACCAGTATTACCACTCGTAGCTTCGATAATTGGCATATTATCTTTTAATAATTGCTTCTCTTTGGCTTTCTGTATCATACGAAGTGCAATTCGATCTTTAATACTACCTGTTAAATTAAAATACTCTAATTTTAAATAGATATAATTTATTTTATTTTTAAAACGATAATATAGTTTTACACATGGTGTATTCCCAATTAATTTTTTCATATCTCTCCTCCTCTTTTATTCCATTCCAATCATAATAAAATTGTGACTAATTATTGCATTTTCAAAATATCTATGATATTATATAAAAGTCATGGACCTTTAGCTCAGTTGGTTAGAGCATCCGGCTCATAACCGGGCGGTCGTAGGTTCGAGTCCTACAAGGTCCACCACGATAACAAAAAAAGTCTTGTTTACATACAAGACTTTTTATTTTTTTTCAATTGTAATTGTAATGTGATTTTTTCGAGCAAGATCTAGTAGTGTTTGAATTCCATAATTTACTGCATCTGCTTCATACTTTTGAATACTAATTTCACTTTTACCAATGTCTTTTGCAAATTCTTTTTGTGTCTTCTCGCTCCACTCACGCATAATCTTAATTAATTCGCCCTTTGTATATTCATTATTTTTAATTACTACTTTCATATCAATCACCTATCATCGACAGTATATCGAAAAATAGTTTCAAATTTTCAAATTCCATAACGTGATTATGGGACGTTTTATTATATCTATATCTATTTTTTATTTTAGATTTAGCATTACCTCTTTGAATTTCACAAATATTTAAAAAATAACTTGAAATGTCATGCTTTATGTTGTATAATCATAAATGTATTAACAAGTTGCGGGTGTGGCGAAATTGGTAGACGCACTGGCCTTAGGAGCCAGCGCCTTACGGCATGTGGGTTCGAGTCCCTTCACCCGCACCACAAAGAAATAAACCGTTGAAATTCAACGGTTTTTTTGTAAATAAATATAATTAGGTACATGTTTGAATTTTTTAGAAATAGCGAAACGCTTATCAAAATGTATAATGCATATAATTACAAAATATATAATATTCCCATTAAAAAATACCTTCAGAGTTCTTTCTAAATAAATTATACCAATTTTTGGCTCTTTTATTTTGTATGAACTTTCAAGGTATTATAATTGAGTTGAATATTCTTTTTTTACTTCGTGTAATAATTGAATAAATTGCTGATCTGTTAAGTGATATTCATTAAATTTTCCCATGAATTTAATATATAACATTTGTGGTTCTAATGAAATATTAGCTAGGATAAATTTTTTTAATAGATTATTTTCTTTTTTATAAGTTAGAAAATATGAAATAGCTTGTTGAATTGGTGTAATGGTAATTTCTCTTGGTTTCTTGTGTTCTAATAATACTGTTTGATAAATTAAATAATATCCATCTGCAGAGATAGTATAATTTTTGATATTTCTCATTTTTTCATCGAATAAATAAATGGTGATTTTATTGTGATCTTGTACTTGATCTAAATATGCTAATAATAAAAGAAGATTGATTCCACTATTCATTCCCAATGTCATCCATATATTTAATTTTTTATATTTATGTTGGAATAATGGTTTTAGTGGCCTTATAATTTCTTTTTCATACTCTTTTATACTCGTTTTAAGACTCTCACTACGTTTTTTTATAAACGAATGAGAAAATATATCAGAAGATAGTTTTCCCTCTGTAGCTGGCTCTAAAAACAAAATAACAGGCCCACTTTGTTTCTCATAGTGTGTTTTAAATTGATATAATTCATCGTCCAAAACAATATTTAATTCATCCATCTTTATCACCTATTATAAAAAAAGAAAGTTACCTTTCTATTTTTGAATCATATTTAATAAATTAATCTTAAAAATATCTTTATCAGCATGTTCTTTTGAAACCATAATTCCCTTATAAGTTTCAAGTTCTGATTGATGTCCTTCGCTTAAAATATCCACTGGTTTAATGTAATCTAGCATGATGATTTTTTCATTCTCATATACATGATATACCAACACAATATCCCCATGCACCTTAGAGAATAAAACATCAGTTGGAAGTTTTAACTCATATGTTTTCATTTTTTTCTGCGCATTTGTAGAAACTAATTTACCAAGTAATTTTCCTTCTTTTAACTGAGGGTAATATTCAAAATACAACTTTTTAAAAGCTAACATATTGTATTTCTTTAAAGAACGCTCTAACTTTTTAAATTCATTTTCATCTGTGTAGTCAAAAATATAAAAATCTTTCATTTTTATTACCCTCCCTTCTATTGCTATAGTCTATTTTTATTATAGCACGTTTAAAAAAAACTTGTCAATGAAATCGGCAAGAAAAAAGCTATCCTTAGATAGCTTTTTATATTATCTTGTTTTTTGCGTTGCATCTGGTGTTGCTTGAGCTTGTTGTGCAGCTTGCTCAGCATAATAATCTTTATTCATTTCATATTCAGCAAGTGCAGTTCCCCATCCAGCAGCCCATGCATCTTCAAATCCAGCATATTCAGTTGGACATGCAGCACATGGTGCACCAGTTGTATTTGCTCCTGCAGCATAAGCTGCTTGAACTCCAGCATTATATACGTCATTCCATGAATAAGCAGGTGTTGATGGTTGTTCTGGTTGTGTTTGTTCAGGAGTAGATGGTTGCTCTGGAGTAGTAGGTTGTTCAGGTGTTGTTGGTGTTTCAACTACCTCACCTTCTTCAGGTCCATCTGTTACTTGACCTACATTATGATCTTTTATATCCTTAGCATTATCCCAACCATTTTGCCATTCAACTGCAAAATCTTTATATTTTTCCGGAACACTATCTCTTGAAGCACCACTTTCAAATGCGGCATATCCGGCATTATATGCTTCTTCTGCTAATTTCTGATAATCAACTTGGTCTTGTTCGTTTTCTTGTTCCTCTTTTTCTTGATTTGCTTGATATTGCTTATATCCTTCATTATATGCATTTTGACAGTTAGAAAGTTCACCACTTAATTGTTGTCCTTCTAAACCTAATTGATAAGCAATCTTGTTATATTCTACTCCACGGCTATAACCAGTTTTATACCCGTTTTGTTCTGCTTCACTAATTCCGCCAGGTACATTCATAAGTGAACCTGTTCTATCACCATTAGCCATTGCATCATTTAATCCTGTATCATAATATTTTGCGGCATCTTCTTGCATTTCATGTTTTTCTTCTTCAATTTGTTGTGTTACTTCTTCCTCAGTCGGAAGATTTGCACCCTCTCCCATCACTACTCCTGGAGCGAGTACATATGCATTTCCATTCGCATCATATTGAATTGTTTCGCCAGGTTGTAAATCAATACCACCTTGTTCTGCAAGTAAAGCATCAATTTTAGCTTGCGTAAAATCAGGGTTAGGAATTACTTCCAAATCTCCCATTTTTTTACCAGTAAGTTCTACTAAATCTTCCCATTCAGCATCATCATTATATTTTTTCTCTTCAATTCCTTCTTTGATTTCTTCTTTATCCGTTTTTACTTCATTAAAGAATCCTTCAAAATCTACTTTACGATCCATACGATTTACAGTAACATCACTATCTTCTGTTCTGATATTACCATGCCAATATGCATCATATGCATCTTGATCAATTTCTTGGCAAGATGGTAAATCGTAAAAAATATTAGCAAATCTAGACTCATCAAAACCAACAGTTTGGAAACTTAATCCATCAAATTGCATACGGTTTACAAAACCATACATTTGTGCTTGCATTACGCTCATAACAGCATCGTTTGTTGGCAAATCAGAACGATTTTCCATTGCTGTAATCCATTTATCTAACAATGCTTTAGCTTGTGTTTTCTTAGCATCAGGTTGTGCATCATTATAAGCAATAATATCGTCTTGTAATCCATTTAACATTGTCGCAAGATCTTGATTTGCGATAAATTTTGTATAATCGATTTTACTATTTTCATGATTTGTTAATGACATCGCATCTGCTACTGTAAATGTATAAAGTTCATTCATCACTTCATCATAACGTTGTGCAGATGACTCATCATGTTGAATTTGTGCTTTACGCCATTCATCATATTCATTACTACCAAGGTTCAATGCTTCTGTTAACATAAGAGCATCTTCAGCCGTAATTGGTTTATATTCACCAGTTTCAATATTATAGTAACTAGTAAAGCCACCAGCTGATAATTCTTTTGCCATATTAGCTGCTGCATCTGTTAATTGATTTAAATCATTTGGATTGAAGTTAGTTCCATCTTTCACAGCTAATTTTTCATACTCAGAAGAACTTTCCTTCTTTGTCTCAGTCATTGGTGCAACATCTTGTTGTGGTTGTGGTTGGAAAGCTTGCACTCCTTGGTATGCAGCAAAAAGTGCTAGACCACCTAATGCTGCTTTTTTCAAATTCTTAGTATTGAAAACTTTACCATTTTTTTGTCCATCTAAGGTTTGTGAATTTAATTTTGCATCATCACTATTTTCTAAAACTTGTTCTAATTCAACAATAGGAGTCTCTTGATGTTCTTTCAAAATATCTTCTACAGATATTTCTTGGTTATGTAATTTTACCATTTCATCAGAAACTTTTGTAATATAATCCGTTGGGATTTCCATATTTTCAATATTATCTGATACCAATTGAATTAATTTTTCTGTCTTATCATTATCTTGACTATTTAATATGTTAAGATATTCTCTTTCAAATTCTTTTAAATTCATAATCAATGCCTCCTATTATTTTTCCTTCTTATTTCCTGTCATTTGATATCCATCGTTGATTAAAGATTGATCATTATAATAACTCCATTTTGTTTTTACAGAACCACTTGTATATTTACATGTTTTTGTTCTGTAATATGTTGTATAAATTGGTGTTTTAACAGTTACATCGCGATATACGTTTTCTGTGACTGTTTTTGTTTGGTAACCAGTTAATACTTTTCTTGTATTGTATACTGCCTCTTCTTTTGTACCAGTTGCTAAACATGTATAAACATTTTGTTTTACTGGAACTTGTGTTGAAGTTCTTTGGTATACACGATATAACATCGTTACTTTACCACTACAATTTACAGTACAGTCTTCTGTTTGTGCAGAGTTTGGAACAACAACATAACGCGTAGTTGCAGTATCAGTTGGAACGTATGCTAATTTATCTGTTCTAACATAACTCCAAGCTGAATATTCCGTTCTATATTGTCCTGTATCAGATAATACATAACCATATTGTTTACAGTAATCTTTTTTCACTGTTCCAACATAGTATCTTTCATCTTTATAAATTGGTTTTGTTGTATCTAACACTGTTTTTGTCTTTGTACCAACTAAACGTCTTTCAGTTGAAGTCTTATATCCTGATACTTCTGTTTTTTGTTGAACTTTCTGTGTTGCAGTTGAATATTTTGGATTTATTGTCCATTTTGACCAGTTATCGCTCCAATCAGAACATGTTCCATTGATAATTTTCTTATATTCATATAAATATTCTTTTCCTGGTGGCGTTGTCGGTGTTTCACTTGGTGGAGTTACTGCTGGTTCGTCAGGAGTTGTAGATGGTGATTTTGATGGAGATTTACTTGGTGATTTACTTGGTGTTGCTGCACGTGAATTGGTTGGTATAATTGTAGGACTCTTGATATCTTGCGTATTCTTTTCACAAATCGTTGTCTTACAATAATCGTAGCATCCCATGTAAACTAAAATATAATTTTCTTGTTCACTACATTTTAAATTTACTTTCATGACATATTCATTATCTTTTTTTGTCACTTCAACATATGATTCATCTTCATCACATAATTTTCCACTACTATCTTTAATTGGTAAAACTAATTTTTCATCGATCATTTTACCTAAGGTCATAGAAGCTTTTTCACCAACGACTTGCGGTAATCTTTCGTTGGTATAATAACCTTTTGCCGCATCCTTCATGATTAAAATATTTTCCACAAAGATACGATCATATAATGGTTGTACCGTGTCCTTTACAAATTGCTTTGATGGGAATAACCACATCAACAAGAAAACAAATAAAACTACAAATAAAACCTGTAGAATTACATCCTTCAATGAAAAGCTATCTCTTCGTTCATTATACATACTTAACTCCCCCTTTAATTGGTTGTTATCCTAACACAAAACATTATAACTGTCAAATTATTATAAGATATACTTTTTATAGTAACATTGTAACACTAAAACAACTCATTCGTCAATCGATAATAGTGCAATTGTACACCCAGGATTGTAATAAAATGTCTTAAAATCTAATACTTTTTTATTTTTTCTTAAAATTTCATGACAAGTTTTTCTTAAAATACCACTACCACAGCCATGTACAATCACAATAATTGGCTGTTTTAGCTTAATTTCATCACGGATAAAGTCTTGAATGGCAACCCTAGCAGTTTCTCTGTCAAATCCGTGTAAATCTATCTTAGGATATGAATCTACAAACATTACATCATTCAAAGTCATCGATATACGCTCTCATTTCTTCTTTCGTCGCTACAGAATTTCTACCACCGATTTTAGTCACTGAAATACCACCAGCCACTGTTGCTATTTGCATTACTTTTTCAAGTGGTAATCCCTTACTAATTCCATATGTAAAAGCACCGTGGAATAAATCCCCTGCTCCCGTCGAATCCACTGCTTTCACAGAAATTGTTGGCATTAATTTTATTTTTCCTTTATCCTGATATAAAGATCCTGTTGATTCTAAAGTAATAATCACTTCATTTTGAAAGATTTCCTTCATTTTTTGATAACATGCTTCTAAAACTTCTTTACTAGTATTTTTTAAAGATAAACCTGTCATCTCTTCAGCAAATTCATGAGAACAAACAACATAGTTTACCATATGTGAAAGTTCTATCACTTCAGGAACTGGTCTTCCCGCATCTATAATAGAAATGGCATCAGGATATTTCTCTAATACTTTTTTAGATAACTCATATTCTTGTCCATCAATTAAAATAATATCTGGTTGTTCTAAAGAAGCATCTAATTGATAAGTCATCTCATCTGGTCGATAAGTTAAAATTGTTCTCGTTCCAATACTTGTATTAGCAATAATAAAACTAGAAGTTGTCGTATATTGCTCATTTAATTGCATATGCTCTGTTTTAACGCCAACAAGATCTAATTCTGCTTTAATTCTCTTACCGTAAGCATCATTACCGACGACTCCTACAAATTCGACATCTGATCCCCAACAACCTAATAAATACGCGGCATTACAAGCTGGTCCTCCACCACATTCTATTCTATCGTGTACTCTATTTTTCGTATTTTCTACTGGATATGATTCGACAGGAATTGTAATATCATATGCAGCATGTCCAATACAAAGTATTTTCATTTTATCACCCTTTACTCTTTTATTATAGCATGGATTAAATTAAGAAATATAATCTATTCAGAATCGGAAAGTTTACATGTATCAGGATCATAATCCATGACTACCAATCCATTGGTACCAACATCTTTTAAAGCACAAAATTGATTATCATGAATTGCTATACGTAATCCACCATTACTAGAAATACGTAATTCACCAATTACATTAGTACCTCCACGATATTGTAATTTATCATTATTTGGTAATGTAATCGTTTCTCCAGCATAATCATTTTCACTTTCCAATAATTTCTCACCTGCATATTGTTGTCCTGCTTTTAAAATTCCATATGCAGTATCTTGAAAAGCATTCCTTTTTGCTTTTGTAATCGTTCCCATAATTAGTGGTGTCGCGATTAAGGCGATTACGGCAAGTATTACAATGACTGCTAATAATTCAATTAATGTAAAACCCTTTTCTTCCATCATACTATCCTCTTTCTGGTACTTTTTTATCATACTTGTCCTTGTCAATAAATTTAATACCATTTCTTTCATTATAAACGAATTTAAAAAAATTGTATAGATTCATACAAAAAAAGATGGAAAATTCCATCTTATTTTAATGTTTCTTTTACTTTTGCTTGTGCTGCTGCAAGTCTTGCAAGTGGTACACGATATGGACTACAAGATACATAGTTCAAACCAATTCTATGGCAGAACTCAACACTTGATGGTTCTCCACCATGTTCACCACAAATACCAAGTTTAATATCTGGACGTGTACTTCTACCTTTTTCAGCAGCCATTTTAATTAACTGTCCAACACCTACTTGGTCTAATTTTGCAAATGGATCATTTTCAAAAATTCCTTTTTCATAGTAATCATTTAAGAACTTACCAGCATCATCACGTGAGAATCCAAATGTCATTTGTGTTAAATCGTTTGTTCCAAAACTGAAGAATTCTGCTTCTTTGGCAATCTTATCAGCGGTTAAAGCAGCTCTTGGAATTTCGATCATCGTTCCTACATGATATGGAAGCTCTACTTTTTCATTTGCAATAATTTCATCAGCTACTTTCGTAACAATATTTTTTACATATTTTAATTCATTTTCATCTCCAACTAATGGAATCATAATTTCTGGAACGACATTCATTCCTTTTTTATTTACATTGATAGCAGCTTGAATGACAGCTCTTGTTTGCATTTCTGCAATTTCAGGATATGTAATAGCAAGTCTACATCCTCTATGACCCATCATTGGATTAAATTCTTTTAATGATTCAATTCTTGCTTTTAAAGCTTCAAACGTCATTCCTAAACTTTCAGCAAGAGGTCTAATTTCTTCATCTGTATGAGGCAAAAATTCATGAAGTGGTGGGTCTAAATAACGAATTGTCACAGAACGACCTTCCATTGCTTCAAAGATCTTTTCAAAGTCATCTTGTTGCATTGGTAAAATTTTGGCAAGTGCAGCTTCTCTTTGTTCTTTTGTCTCGGCAGTAATCATTTGTCTTACAGCAAAAATTCTAGATTCTTCAAAGAACATGTGTTCTGTTCTAACAAGGCCAATTCCTTCTGCACCGAATGCTAATGCTTGACGTGCATCTTTTGGTGTATCGGCGTTTGCACGTACTCCTAATGTACGAATACTATCTGCCCAATTCATAAATGTTTCAAAATTACCACTGATTTCTGGAGCTTTTGTTTTTACTTCTCCACCATACACAGTACCTGTAGAACCATCTAGTGAAATATAATCTCCTTCATGGTATACAGTTCCTTCTTTGGTTGTAATTGTTTTATTTTCTTCATCAATGGTAAGTTCTCCACATCCACAAACACAACATCTACCCATTCCACGAGCAACAACTGCTGCATGTGATGTCATTCCACCACGAATTGTAAGAACACCTTCGGCATCATTCATACCTTGAATATCTTCTGGAGAAGTTTCTAGACGAACTAATACACAATTTTCTCCGGCATTTTTATGAAGAGTTACATCTTCTGCACTAAAATAAATTTTTCCACAAGCAGCTCCTGGAGAAGCAGCAAGTCCACGAGCAATTACTTTACCCGTCTTTAATGATTCAGCATCAAAGGTTGGATGTAGTAATTGATCTAATTGTTTTGGCTCTACTTTCAAAATAGCTTCTTCTTTTGTAAGCATTCCTTCTTCTACCATATCAACTGCAACTTTTAAAGCAGCTTGGGCAGTTCTCTTTCCATTACGAGTTTGTAACATGAAAAGTTTTCCATTTTCAATCGTAAATTCCATATCTTGCATATCTTTATAATGATTTTCTAGAATATGAGCAATACGATCAAATTCTTCATATACTTCTGGCATTACTTCTTTTAATGTTTCGATAGGCTGTGGGGTACGAATTCCAGCAACAACATCTTCTCCTTGGGCATTAATTAAATATTCCCCAAATAATTTCTTTTCTCCTGTTGCAGGATTACGTGTAAAGGCAACACCTGTACCACAGTCCTCTCCACGGTTTCCATAAACCATTTCTTGGACATTGACAGCTGTTCCCCAACTACTTGGAATATCATTCATACGACGATAGATAATTGCTCTTTCATTATTCCAAGAACGGAATACTGCTTTTACAGCTTCTAATAATTGTTCCCTAGGATCTTGAGGGAAATCAACGCCAGATAATTCTTTATAAATATTTTTAAATTTTTCTGTTAATTCCATCATATCTTCAGCTGTTAACTCTGTATCTTGACTAACACCTTTTTCATGCTTCATATCATCTAACATTTTATCAAATGAATTTTTTGGATATCCCTTTACAACATCAGCAAACATCATAATAAAACGACGATAAGAATCATAAATAAATCTCGGATTCTTTGTCTCTTCAGCAAATCCTTTTGCAACTTCATCATTTAAACCTAAATTAAGAACAGTATCCATCATACCAGGCATACTAGCACGTGAACCACTACGTACAGATACTAATAATGGATTTTTTAAATCTCCTAATTTCTTTCCGGTTACAGATTCTAATTCAGCTAATTTTTCAAAAATTTCTTTCTCTACTTCATCACTGATTTTTTCTCCATC
This sequence comes from uncultured Acholeplasmataceae bacterium, assembly GCA_905203475.1. GTDB lineage: Bacteria > Bacillota_I > Bacilli_A > RF39 > UBA660 > UMGS2016. The sequence goes on along the minus strand of CAJKWD010000010.1, from coordinate 10,521 downwards.
TGCATAATATTTGTTACAAGCTTCTGTTGTAACCGTAAAACCACGAGGTACAGGTAGTCCAATATTTGTCATTTCAGCTAAGTTAGCACCTTTTCCTCCTAATAATTCGCGCATATCTTTATTTCCTTCAGAGAAGGAATACACAAATTTTGTCATATCACTTTTGCCTCCTTTATTGATATACAATTAAATTATAACATAATTTTCTTTAAAATATAGCAATTTTTGGAAAAATTCAAAACACAAAAAAAGAGAAGTTTTTCTCTTTTATGAACGATGCTTTTTCTCTCTTACAAATGTCAATATTTTCTCTTTATCATAACCTCTTACTTTTTCAATATGACAAGTTCCACAATAAGATTCATACGTCGCATCAATACCATCAATAGCCACAGTTTCACCACTATGAAAAACAATATTTCCCTCTCGGTCAAAACGAACATTAAAATTTGCCCTTTTTCCGCAGCGACAAATCGTCACTAACTCTTCTAATTTATCAGCAACTGCAAGTAATCTAGCACTTCCCTCAAATAATTCTACTTCAGAACTAGTACGAAGCCCATAACAAATGACTGGTATATTAAACAAACGAGCAATCACGTAAAATTCATCGACTTGAAAACCTTTTAAAAACTGTGCTTCATCAATTAAAATACAATCAATCTCATTCATCCATTCTTCGATATGATAAATAGGATGTGTTGTTTCGTCTAACAGTAAATCAACAGGACGACTTACTCCCAATCGCGATACGACACAATCGTTTCCCTTTTTATCAATTTTTGGTTTTACCAAAATTACTTTTTGTCCTCTTTCTTCATAATTATGAGCAACTTGTAAAAGGGCCGTTGTTTTCCCACAATTCATCGCTCCATAGCGAAAATATAATTTACTCATGATTCTTCTTCTCCCTTGATCTTGGATGTGCTTTTAGGTAAACATTTCGCAATCGTTCATTAGAAACATGGGTATATATTTGTGTGGTCGACAAATTCTCATGTCCTAACAACTCTTGTACACTTTTCAAATCCGCTCCTCCATTTAATAGATGAGTCGCATAAGTATGTCTTAGTGTATGGGGTGTAATTTTTTGTTTTAATCCACTTTTTTTCACTTCTCGTTTTAAAATATCACGAATTCCCGCTGTCGTTAACTGATCACCATTTTTATTTAAAAATAAATAGGGCGAATTTTTATGGTGTAAAAGACTAGGTCTGGCATCTTTTAAATACCAATCAATTAGCTCTGCTAAACGACTTCCATATAATACAACACGTTCTTTATTTCCCTTCCCTAATACAATTAATTTCTTTTCGTTTTGATTTAAGTCATTTACTTTTACTGCTACTAGTTCACTGACACGAACCCCTGTTGAATATAAAAACTCCATAATAGTCTCATTGCGAATAGATAGTGGAGTCTGTTCTTTTTCGACATCTAATAACTGTTCTATTTCTAATTCATTTAAATAGTGCGGTAACGTTTTATCTAACTTAGGATTAGAAATTAACAAAGTTGGATTATCACGTACGATACCTTCTTCTGTTAAATATTTAAAACAACTACGCAAGGTACTAATATATCTAGAAATTGTTTTTTTCGCATATTTTTTTTGGTATAAATACATTAAATAACTGCGAATCGTTGTATAGTCAATCTCTTCTAAAGAAGTAATACTTTCTTTCGTTAAAAAGATTTTAAATTCTTTTAAATCCTCTCGATAGTTTGCAACGGTATATTCGGAATACTGTTTTTCTGATTCAATATATGTAAGAAAAGAAGCAAAAGCTTCTTCTAGTTTAATCTTCGTCATGAATAAAAATAGGATCTCCGCGATCAATATCCATTGCAAAACTATCACTCGGTATATTGCCTTCTTGTATTTCTCTTTTCACTTCTGTCACATTCATTGGTTCCATTGCCTCTAAATTGGAAGCTAAAAGAGATAAAATATTTTTTACTTCCATTTCATATGCATCGGTCATACGATCAATACTCATTTGAATTTGATGTCTCTGCTCTTTTAACTTTTCTTTTTCTTGTTTTATTTCACGTAAATGTGATAATCTCTCTTGTAATTCATTTTTTTTATGTTCACTCATCCATGATACATTCTGTAAAAAGGATAAATCAAACTGTTCCATTACTTTTTCTATCTTGTCTTCCTGCATAAATCACCATAGCTATCTGGATAATAAATAGCCCCTTCTCTCACTTCTTCATCAAAACCAACAATGTCGTGATCTTCTACTCTGGCATCATTTTTCATTTGTTCATACATCCATTTTAATTCTATAAATTTATCTTGAATTCCTTTTTCCAATTCCATAATTTGTTGCGTCCAATAATGAGAATTGTGTTTCTTTTTCAACTCATCTAATTTTTCTTGTAATACTTGTAACTCATTTAATACATTATAAAAATCATTTCTAGCATTTTTAGGAATTCCCATTAAATTAATATCCCCATCTAAAACTTGTTTTTCCCATGACTTCTCTATCTTTCTTTCTGAGGTTACAACATCACTATGTGATATAGAATTTTTTTGCATATCTTTTTGATAATTTTGATATGTAACAAGAAAACCTCTCATTTTAGAATAATGTTTCAATTGGTCTTTTTCATATTGTTTTAATTCTTTAGCAACTGTTTTTTCTTGTTGATCGTTTATAGTACTTTGATAACGTTTATAAATATTTAAAAAATGATCTGAAATAGCGATCTTGACATGATCCCCCATGATATATTGAACATAATTAGGATTACTATATAACGGATAATAACACTTATGTTTCAATGTACGAAAGCTCTTCTTACGCGTATTTAATATCGTTGCATCTGCACCCATAGCATTCAATAATAAAGCTAGTTCTGAACTGCGATATAGAGGTTCTAACTCTACTTCTTTTTCTTCATCTGTTTTATAATTCTTTCTTTTTTTATAAATACGAACCGTTGGAATATTATTCATATTGGTCATATGAAAAAAATACTCTAAAAATTGGTATTGATTTTCAAATGGAAATGTTACTTGATCAATATCTCTTAAAGTCATTTTTTCTTTTCCACGTAATTCAAAACAAACAAAATTTCTTCCACTTTCCGTTATTACAAAAGAAGAACTACTTTTAGGTATTAGTTTTCCCTTATCTGCATAAATTTTTAATCGATATTCAGAATATTTATCTTTCATGTTACCACCTAATCTTATTATAAACGAAAATGGAAAGAAAAAAAAGGAAGAAAACTACTTTTCTTCCGTTTCTAATTTTTTTAAGACATCTTTTGTTGTTTGAATTGCTTTTTCACGAATTGCATTTGCACTTTTCTCCAACATTGGAGTTCCTTTTTCAACTGCATAATTTACAAGTTCTGTTGCTGCATCTTGAATTTGTTGTGCTTTTTTCTTTGCAATTTTCAATACCTTCTCTTTATCAAGATCATCAATATCTTCTTTTAATTGATACAATTTTACTTCGAATGTTTCACGTACTTCATCAATGTCAATATCTTTTATTTTAGCAATCATATCGTCGATTAAACGTTTTAAATCTTGTCTTGTTTCACTACCTTTTTTTGGAGCAAACAAAAGTCCTAGAGATGCTCCAACTAATGCACCTAATGCAAATTTCCCGAATCCACTACTTTTCTTTTTACTCATATTATAACCCTCTTTCTATTTATTTAATAATCGATTAAATAAGCTGGTAATCCAACCTACAATCGAATTACTAACAGAATTGACTGCATCTGCAGTTGTATCTATTACATTAAAGAGATTATCTAACTTAGATGATTTTACAGTAATGTCATCGATAACTCTATCTACCTTAGTAAGTGTATGTATTAATTTAATACATAATGCAATTAAAACAATTAATAAAATCGACGCTAATATATAAATCATGATTGAAAAAAAGATATTTACATCACTCATTCTTCTTCATCCCTCTTTTCATACATGGAATCAATTAAATTAAATAGATCACTATCATCTAAATTATCTTCCTGTTTCTCTTCTTCTTTTGCTCTTTTTTTACGACTTTTCTTAGGTGTTTCTTCTTCCATATTCATTGCTTCTTCAACTAAATTTTCTTCCTCTTTTTTAGGTTCATCTAATTGAAATTCAGCATCATCTTCTACTTCCATATGAGTATCCATTGTTACATCTTCTTTACCCATATCTAATTCTAAATCTTTAAAAATATCATCTTCTAAACCATTCATTGGAGCTTTCTTTTCTTCTTCTTTTGGAGCTCCAAATAATGTTGCATCAATATCATCTTCTAATGTACCATAAGCCTTATTACGTACATCGTCAATTGTTAATTCTCCCCCTACACGATCTGTTCTAAATTCTCTTTTTGGAACAATATCATCTTTGTGATAATTCTTATCTAACACACCATATACAGGTGAGATAATTGGCGAAGGTTTAAAACTCTTTCTCTCTTCATGAAGACGTTGTTTACTCATTTGATAAGCAACCCTTTTTGGTTCTTCTTCTTTCTTCTTCTTTGGTTCTGGTTTTGGTTTAGAAACACGTCTTTCAATACTTTCAAAATCCTTATCATCAAAGAAAACAGGTGCTGGTTTCTTTGGTTCCTCCTTTTTTGGTTCTACAGGAACTGGTTCAGGTTTTACTTCTGGTTTTACAACTTCTTTTTCTTTTGGTTCTTCTTTTGCCACTTCAGGCGCTGGTATTTCAACCTTAATTACCTCTTTTTTAATTGGTTCTTCGTATACTTCTTCCTCTTCTGTAAATAAATTCTTCACTTTGTCTAAAAAGCCCATATTTTCACCTCTTATATTTTATCAATCGTTCCCCTTATTATCTTCTTCATATTCTACGAGATGAGAATTTGATGAATTATTATTCTTATCTGCAAAAATATCATATTTCTCTTCCTTATTCGTAAAATAATTTTCATTTAACATCAGTTTAATAACCTTATTGTTAAATTTTACAGTGGATAAAATATAACTTGCATTCAAAACAACTTCATTGATACTTTTCTCATCAACCATTGCTTCAATCTTCGCGTAGTTATACACAAATTCAATGACATACTTTCCATTTTTTTGTTTTTGAATTTCTAGGTATCCTTCTTTTCCATTTGCTTCAACCTTCTTAGAATAATACGCATCAGGATTTTCCTTGTAATTAATTTTTACCTTGTGATAATAACTAACCGCATCAATATATAAATAATAATAATTACCATTCGAATATAACTTATCATTTAACTCAGTTGTATCAATATAAGTTACACCTCTTGGAACATAGTATTTATAACCCTTTCCCACACGATTATAAAGGGTATTTTTCTTTGATAAAACAACACTGATAATATTATCAATATTAGTCGTATCAATTCGTACCACAGTACAACCAGTAAATAGGATGATACTTAAGAGCATTATCACTAAGCCCTTTTTCTTCAAGATACCTCACCACTCTTTAGCTCATTATAACAAACTTTTTTCAATTCGCCTAATTTTAACACAATTTTACATGTCAATTTTTTGTCTAATCTTTTTTTACTACCATACGATAGATAGGAAAACCTAAGTTATGGAACTTTGTTTCATATTCAGTTGCCACATTTTCTGGCATCTCATCTTCATATAAATTTAGAGAAATTTCTTCAATGTGATATCTATAATCAGTAAATGACATAATGGAATATTCAAACAATTTACGATTATCTGTCTTCATAATAATTTCTTTTGTATTTTTAAAAATTATGTCATAGGCTTTTAAAAACTCAGGACTCGTAAGTCTTCTTTTCGCATGACGTTTCTTTGGCCATGGATCTGAAAAATTTAAATAAATTCTCTCTACTTCATGATCAAATACATCTGCAATCTTCTCTGCATCTAAACGCATTAATCGTAAATTTGGTAATTGTTTCTCTTCCTGCTTTTCTAAAGCACGAATTAAAACACTATCATATTTTTCAATTCCAATATAATTAATCTCTGGATGTAATTCAGCCATTTCAGTAACAAATTTCCCTTTTCCAATTCCAATTTCAATATGAATCGGTTGTTTTTTTTGAAATAAGGAATCATAATGACCACGATATTTACTTCCATCTTTTATTACTTCATCTGATGCCTCTATTCTTTCTAAAGCACCAGGTACTTTTTTTAATCTCATCAAACCACCAAAATTATTATATCATGTCATCCTTTACAAAAAAAGTAGAAAAATGAAAATAATATGGTACAAACAAACTATTTTTACATATAATGAATTAGAATGAAAAGGAAGTGTATTATGAAAAAAGACCGTAACTGTGGAGGAAATATGTATCCTACTTATCAAATGAATGGTATGATGCCTATGCAAGGAGGTATGCCTATGCCATATCCAATGCCTGGACCTATGGGAACATACCCAATGATGAATCAAAATATGACAGGTGTAAATCCTTTGACACAACAACAATTAAATACAAGTGATTCTATGATTAATCAATTACAAACACAAGTTGATTCATTAGAACGCCGTGTGAATCGTTTAGAACAAATGATGCAAAGTGATAACAAATTTTCAAACACATCAAACTATCAAATGATGTAAAAACTCAGTTCATTGAACTGAGTTATTTTTTACCCGATTACAAATGGGTTTGATTGAGTTCCTAATCCACTTAAGGAAATATCAGAGCTCAGATAGAAAACTGGAGAAACTGCTCCTGGATATGTACTAACTTGGTCAGCTCCAAAGCCTAAAAGAGCTCCTGAACGACCAATACTAATGACATAACCACTATAATTAGCTATAGGTGAGATTGTCCATAAAGGCTCCCCTGTTGATAGTACTGCATAACCTATTCCTAACATGAGAAAGATCGCAATACATAAACTACCAACTAGAAAATACTTTCTTTGTTTTGGATTCATCCTCTTTCTTTCCACTTTTCTCATATTACTACTCCTTACCTTTCTTTTATTTGATATAGGATTTCTAGGTATTTTACACTATATATTTCTACATTATTTGCACATCGCAAAAAAGTTGCTTCCACCATGAAAACAACTTTTTAAAACAAATTGATTATAAAAACAGCATGAGAAATATAGGGTATGATTACTTAAATACCCCCCCTATGGTAACTTTTGGCTAACACCAGTTCTATTTCTCACATCTATCACCTAGTCTCCTACTGTTTGCATTTTAACACATTTTCATTTCTATGAAAAGGAGTTTGCTATTCCTTTACAGTATGTTATTGATAGAGGGATCGTTAGGTGTTCACTTCCATATAGATAAGGAAGTGAAAGTTATGAGATATGAAAGAAAACTTATCAAACAATTAATACATCTTATGTGGTTTCTTCTCATACTCCTACTTTGTATTACATTAAAAAACACCTAGCATAAGCTAAGTGACTTCCATTTAAGTGGACACTTAGTAAGTATCCCTCTTCCATTATATGATAATAATAGAATATTGTAAATAAAAAAGATGTCGTGTTTGACATCTTACGTTAGAAGCTTCCGCCTCCACCGCCTCCACCGAAGCTACCACCGCCAGATGAGAATCCTCCTCCGAATCCTCCACCTGATGAATAGTTTCCACTGTTAGCTGCGGATCTAGCACTATATGCAGAGTTAAATGAATGGTTGATTGTACGATTCATTACATGACTAAATATTAACATATCTGTAAATGTAGGGTCATAATAGTATCCAGTCATTGGAACATCTCCCATTTCAGCGACTTTAATCTTCATCGTTTTTTCTAGTTCATCAGCACATCCAAATACATAGGCATAGACTAAGAACTTTTGCCATAAAATCATATCCGGTAAGTCTTTGGTATCAAATTTTCCGAAATCTTTTAAAAATCTTTTTAAAGCACTCCATTTTTCATATTCTTCTCTTCCGAATTTTGTTTTCTTTTGGATTGAAATGAAATAAATAAGACTTCCGATACCAACTATGAAATAAATAATAAAGAATAGACCTACTTCAAAATAAATGCATAACATACCAAGTATGATACCTAGTAATGAGGCAAGAAGTGGCATTCCTTTTAATTTTTGATCTTCGTAAAAGTTTAAACTTTTAGCATGATCTAATGCATACTTTTTAAAGAATTCATAATCATTTAAGAATGTTGAATAAGTTTTAGCCTGATTTTTAAACGCTTCTAAAGTTGTTTCTTTTCCATCTTCTCGGCCATTAAAAATCCAAGCGATTAATTTATCTTCTTCGGCAAATAATGTTCTGATATTAGCATGATAAGTAAGTTTATAATTCTTCTTATCGATTTTCTCATAACTGATTACTTTATCAGAAATTAAGTTTAGTAGTGTTGCAGATAATGAATGATTATCAATTTTTCGTTTGAATAAATAATCAACACAGGCTGGTCCATAATTGTTTGGAATATCTCTAAAATATTCTATGTGGTTTACTTTTAATTCTTTATCATATTTTAAATAGATACGATAAAGAAGCACTGCCATACCAATTCCGTATAAAATAGCAAGCCCACCAAAAATATATTTTAAAGTTGTCATTCTTGCTTCTACCTTTTTAAAAATATTCTGATATTGTTGTTCTAATGAAGGATATTCTCCTTCTTTTGTATAACTTGCTAGAATATTTAATTGTTTTTCAGCTTCTTTTAAATCACTTGGTCTTAAAGTTGATTCTACTTTATCTAAAGCCATTTTAACGATTTGAATTTGTCCATCGATAAAATCTTCACGCATTTTATTTGCTTCATCAGCTCTTTTTGTTTCTACATTTAAAATCATTGGTAAGGCTGTTATGTTAGTTGTTTTAGTACTATTTGGAATAACATTTAAATCAAATACGAAACGTGTATCGAAAGCTGTGTTTGGATAAATATCTGAAACTGAAATTTTTACTGTTGTTTTATCGACTAGTTCAACATTACCATTTAATGGCCCATGTGCCCATGCTCTTAATTCGGTTTGATTATTTGGAATATGAATATATGCTTCATAGTGATTGATGCGATTAGACAGTTCATTGCCCATTAAATTCCAACCAACTTCAGCAATATCGGTATGACGAATGGCAACATTTTTTACGGTATATTCTAAATAAAATCCTAGTGGTCCACCATTATTTTCATTATACATACGATATGTTACGCCATTACTTGTCATCGTTTCCATGTATTTTCTTTTAGAGCCGTTAGAAGCAGAATTTACTTTTTGAAATGATTTACCAGGTTTATCAATGAGTGAAAAATCATAATTATTTGGTGTTTTTACCTCAGCAATTTTAGAGAGTATGATTTGATCACCATTGTAAATATTACTTCCTTCAAATGAGCTTTCTGTTCCGTCAAAAACTTTCGCATATTCATTTTTATAATTGATAATTCTTTCAAAGCCATTATATTCTCCATTTAATATAATGAGTTCTTTTACTTTTAAGTCACCATTTTCTAATACAGTGATATCAGAATAGAAATGATCGATGACTGGGGTTTCACTTGCTTTGAAATTTCCTACTCCTACAAAGAATAAAAAGCAAGTAAATAACAATGCATATATTACTGTTCTTAATTTTTTCATATTGACACTCCTACTTTTAAAAAAGACTTACATGTGGTAAGTCTAAAATTTTACATTTGGTACTTCTTTATCTTTTTCATTTGCTTCAAAGAATTCTGCTTGTTTAAAGTGAAACATTGATGCAATGATATTAGATGGAAACATTTCTATCTTATTATTAAATGACATTACCGTATCATTATAAAATTGTCTTGCATAAGTAATTTTATCTTCTGTTTCTTGTAATGTTCTTTGTAATTCTAAGAAGTTTGTATTAGCTTTTAAGTCTGGATAAGCTTCTGCTACAGCAAATAAACGTCCTAATGCTTCTGTAAGTACATTATTTGCTTCCATTTCAGAATGTGCATCAGTTGCTGATACTGCTTGATTTCTAGCAGCGATAACAGCTTCTAATGTCTCACTTTCATGTGATGCATATCCTTTTACTGTTTCTACTAAGTTTGGAATTAAATCTGCCCTTCTTTTTAATACTACATCTACTTGTGCCCATTGATCTTGAACACGATTTTTTAGTGATACAAGTGTATTATACGTTTTTGCAACAAAAGCAATTAATAATACAACAAGTATAATCACTACAATTAAAATAATAAAACCTGTACTCATAATTACCTCCATATTCTGTCTTTAGTATACCATAATTTATGCTCACTGCAAAGAAGAAAGAAATTTATTTTGTATATTTTTTTATATGTCACTCATAATATATTTGAAAGGAATGATAATATGAATATAGATATTAGAAAAAGTATTCAAAAAAACTTTGAAAATTCAAATGAACAAGAGATTCGTAAATCTATTGAATCTTCCATCCAAGAAAAAGATGAGATTACATTACCAGGTCTAGGTGTATTTTTTGAAATCGTATGGCAACATAGTGATGATAATATGAAACAAAATTTACTTCAATTATTGACACAAGAGCTATCAAAATAAAAAACTCCACAATTT
>CAJKWD010000009.1 GCA_905203475.1 uncultured Acholeplasmataceae bacterium | reverse complement strand
ATCTGAACACAGAGAATCTAAAGTTCACAGGAACAGGAACGATGCAAGATCCATTTGTAATAGAATAAAAAAATAAAAAGGATATCAAAATCCTTTTTATTTTGGTTGAATTACTTCCATACCACCCATGTATGGTCTTAATGCTTCTGGAATTTTAATACTTCCATCTGCTTGATAGTTATTTTCTAAGAAAGCAATTAGGCCACGTGGAGTAGCTAGTACGGTATTATTTAAGGTAGATACTAAATAGTTTCCATTTTCTCCTTTAGCACGGATACTTAGGCGTCTTGCTTGAGCATCTCCTAATGTAGAACAACTACCAACTTCAAAATATTTTTTCTGTCTAGGACTCCAAGATTCTACATCACAAGATTTTACTTTTAAATCTGCTAAATCACCACTACAACATTCTAAGGTTCTAACTGGAATATCTAGACTTCTAAAGAATTCTACAGTGTATTGCCACATTTTATTATACCAATCCATAGCTTCTTCTGGTTTACAAAGAACAACCATTTCTTGCTTTTCAAATTGATGTACTCTGTAAAGACCACGTTCCTCGATACCATGTGCTCCAACTTCTTTTCTAAAACATGGAGAATAAGAAGTTAAAGTGATTGGCAATTCATTTTCTTTGATAATTTGTCCTTTAAATTTTCCAATCATAGAGTGTTCACTAGTTCCAATTAAGAATAGATCTTCTCCTTCGATTTTGTACATCATTGCATCCATTTCAGCAAAGCTCATTACACCATTTACAACATCTCCATGAATCATAAATGGGGGAATACAATAAGTAAATCCTTTATTAATCATAAAGTCTCTAGCATAAGATAACATAGCTGAATGAAGTCTTGCTACATCACCCATTAAATAATAAAATCCATTTCCAGAAGTACGTCCAGCACTTTCTTTATCTAACCCATTTAATTTATCACAAATGTCTGCATGATATGGAATTTCATAATCAGGTACAATTGGTTCTCCATATCTTTCAATTTCTACATTTTCTGTATCATCTTTTCCAATTGGTACAGATGGATCAATCATTTGTGGAATAATTAACATTTTTTCTCTAATTTCTTGTGATATTTTAGTTTCTTCTTCTTCGATTTGTGTTAGTTGTTGATTAATTTCTTTTACTTGCTCTTTTAATGCATTTGCTTCGTCAATTTTTTTATCGCGCATAAGTAATCCAATTTGACTACTAGATTCATTTCTTTTGCTTCTTAGTTCATCACCTTGTTGTTTTAATTCACGATTCTTTTTATCTAATGTTACTACTTCATCAACAAGTGGTAATTTTTCATCTTGAAATTTCTTTTTAATATTTTCCTTTACTAATTCTTGATTTTCTCTTAAAAATTTAATGTCTAACATATTTATCCTCCTATTTTTTCAAATCTATATTTTTGACCAGTCCTATTATCTGATCTACTACTTACATCTGTTTTATCTTCAAACATCGACAGTGGTCTTACCCAATAAGTATGGTTGTGTATATAAACAACCATATCTTCTAATGTTTCCGAGTGTTTTGCAATACAGATAACTTCTATAATATCTCCTTTAAAGTGTCTATATTTCTCATGTGCTTTTACCATTCTTTTCCTTCTTTCTAAATAAAAAAAGGATTATACCTAAGGAGTGCATAAGCACGGTACCATCCTTTATTTTACTCACTTTAGATAACGGTGTGAACCGGAAATGTTTGCATTTCACTCGAGGAGTAGATTTCATAAATTTCTCTTATTCGTTTCCATCACCCACGAACTTTCTTGGAAAGAGTCCTTTATTACTTAGTTCCTGTCTTTGTTTTTATAAACCCATATTAGCAAATTCCCATATATTTGTCAATGTTATAATTATGTATTTTATGTTATACTAAAGAGCAAGGGAAGTGATGTTATGCCTGAATTACCAGAAGTAGAAACGGTAAGAAGAGGATTAGAAAAAGAATTAGTAAATCGTAAGATTGTAGATGTATTGATTTATTATCCTAATATCGTTGCCAATCCAACAATAGAAGAATTTAAGAAGCAAATTAAAAATCAAACGATTCATAAAATAAATCGTTATGGGAAATGGTTAATTTTTGAATTAGATCATGATGTTTTACTTTCTCATTTACGTATGGAAGGAAAATATTTTTTCCGTAGTGCGAAAGATCCTGTTCAGAAACATGAACATGTTGTTTTCTGTTTAGATGATCAGAGACAGTTAAGGTATCATGATACGAGAAAGTTTGGTAGAATGTATTTATTATCAAAAGATACAGCTTATCAGGTGCCACCATTATCTAATTTGGGATTAGAACCTTGGGATCAATTACTTACTGTTTCTTATTTAAAAGATAAATGGAAAAATAAAAAGATTCCAATTAAAACAAGTTTATTAGATCAGAGTGTAATTGTTGGAATTGGTAATATTTATGCGAATGAGATTTTGTTTCTAAGTCATATTTCTCCTTTAAGAGCATCGAATCGTGTTACTAAAAAAGAATTAGAATATTTAATTGAGAATACGAGAAAAGTTTTAAAAGAAGCCATTGATTTAGGGGGAAGTACGATTCGTAGTTATCATCCTAGTGAGGGAGTAGATGGTATGTTTCAACAAAAGTTATTTGTCCATGGGAAAGAGGGACAACCATGTCCGATTTGTGGAAAAGCAATTAAAAAGAGATTTATCAATGGACGTAGTAGTTATTATTGTACTAACTGTCAAAAATAAGAACTTCGGTTCTTTTTATTTTCCATATTTTTTAAAATAATATTCATCTAATGTAATATTGTTTTCGGTAAGATAATGAGCAAGTTTTTTACCAACATAACGATAGTGCCATGGTTCATATTTAAAACCAGTAATATCATATCCATCTTTAGGATATCTTAAAATAAAACCATATTGTGATGCGTGTTCTTGCATCCACTTAAATTCTTTCGTACTTTCAAATGAATTATAATCTCCGTTTTCTCCCATAATATCGAGTGCTAATCCAGTTTGATGTTCTGAGTGACCAGGTCTAGCACTACAACGATCGGCATAGTTTTTACCACTTGTTTTTACATAGTGTTGATATAATTCATCTTGATATGAATAACTACGATAAGCTGATACTAAAATAATTTGATATCCATCTTGTTTAGCATGTTGAGCCATCTTTTCAAAAGCTTCTTTTGCATCTTTTCTTAAATATTTATGTTCAAAAGCAAATTCAACGCTGACTTCTTTTAAATCGGAAGGCATATAATTTTTTGGTAATTGATAGTTTTTATTTACTAAAACATCTAATTGATTAGGATGTTTTACTTGTTTAATATTTTTATAAAAGTCAGAAAATAAGTTAAAATCTTTTGTAAAAAATACAATTACTAAAATAAATAATACAGTATAGATACAGATGCGAAATTTTTTTTCATTCATATACTTCACCACTATATTATATGCAGCAAAGAGAAAAGAAAGACTTGTCCATAAAAAAAGTGGGGGGAACCCACTATTTATCTAAATAATATGCATAATATTCATCAAAGGTAATATCTAAATTATGAATTTCTTCAGCAACTTCTTCACCGACATAACGATAGTGCCATGATTCATATTCGTACCCTGTAATATTTTCTTTTCCTTTTGGATATCTTAAAATAAATCCGTATTTATAAGCATTTTTTTGTAACCATTTAAATTCTTCTGTATTTTCAAATTCATTCATTACTACATTATTTGTTACAATATCAAGCGCTAGTCCTGTTTCATGTTCGCTAGAACCAGCTCTAGCTGCTTTATTATCGGCCCATTCTTCTCCATGAGCATTCGCATAATCTTTCCATACTGCTTCTTGTGTTTCATAATCACGATAAGAAGAGTTTACAATCAACATTAATCCTTCTTCTTTTGCAGCATTCCACATAGAACGATATTTTTCATATACATGCTTACTAATTTCATTTCCCTCATAAGAAAATTGATTACTAATTGGAACAATATCTTTTGGTTTAAAGTCTTTTGTTAATTTATAATATTTGTTTACAAGAATGAGATCTCCTTTTGAAGTATCTGTTTTTTTCATTTTTTCATAAAAGTCACGATCACGATTGACATTTACTAAACTAACTGTATCTTTTACTGTTGTTTCAGGATTTTCTTTTAAATATTTAAGATAGCAATCCATATTTTTTTCCATATAATATTTTTGTTGCAATAGTTTAGGAATATTTGGTTCTAATTTTTTATCTTTAATTAATTGTTCTAATTTATCTTTATTATATTTTTTGATTAAAATGTTAGTTTCTGTTTCATTGTATCCAATTTGTAACAATTTATAAGTATCACTCATACGATAGCGAATTTCTTTAAAAGCAAAGAAACCACCAACTCCGATTAAAATAATTAAAACTGCTGCAATGATTGGACCTTTTTTAATTTTTCTTTTTGTACGATACATATTATCACCCTAATATCATTATAACCAAAAAATATTGTTTTTACAATTAGAATTCAAAAAATCCAATTAAATTGGATTTACATGAATGATAACGGAATAGATTTCCGATAATTTTTTTAATTCTTGTTCTATTTGATTGGCTATTTTATGGGATTGATAAGTAGATAAATTGCCATCGACGTAGATTGTAAATGAGATTTGATATTGATAGCCAACAGGTATCGCAACAAAGTGACTCATTCGTTTTACTTCTGGATATTTTTTAATGATTTTTAATACTTCATTTCGCTTTTTTGGATTCATTGTTTTATCCATTAATACATCATAGCTTTCTTTACATATCTTAAATCCTTGGTAAAAAATCCATAGGGCAATGAAAATACCGGCAATACTATCAATTAAATATATTCCATACTGTGTTAAAAGAATAGCTCCTAAATTGATACAAGTAATGAATGAGTCATATAAGTGATCTTTGGCATTTGCTTTTAAAAGTAGACTATTTAAATTTTTAGATAAGTGATGAACGTAAAAGTATAGTGCTAATTTCGTAAAAATTGTAATTAAACAAACGATAATTAACCAAATAGAAAAGTGATATTGAGTAGGTGAGAAGAGGGAGAAGAAAGAATCTTTGATTAAAGTGATAGCCATCATCATAATAATACCACTGATAAAAAGAGAATAGATGTATTCTGCTTTTCCATGTCCTAAATTATGATCATCATCTTTTGGTTTGCTAGCAATTTTATTACCAATCCATGTCATAAGAGAGGAGAGAATATCTCCTAAACTATTTATGGCATCCGCCATCATAGATTGACTTGATGTGAGCATGGAAACAATCAATTTGAAGATAAATAATAGTAAGTTAAAAAATATTCCTAAGAAACTAGCAATTTTTGTCGATTTAAATCTCTTCATACACATGACCTCTATTATTACCATTGTAACAATATATATTATTTATCGCAATGTTTTGTTCTATAAAAAATAGAAATATCATAAAACGTATTAGAGGTGAATTATGAAAAAAGGATTTGTGCTGTTGTTAGGTATTTTAATTATGTTTCCATGGCATGTAAAAGCCGTTAATTTAGCTGAAAATGCCAAAAGTGCCATTATGATAGAGGCGAGTACAGGAGAAATTATTTTTGAAAAAAATTCTCATGAGAAACTGGCTCCTGCTTCTATGACAAAAATGATGAGTATGTTATTAATTGTAGAGGCTATTGATCGTGGTGATTTAAAATGGAATCAGATGATTACTGTTTCTGAAAATGCTTCTAGTATGGGAGGAAGTCAAATTTTATTAGAAACAGGAGAAAAAATGTCGGTGCAAGATTTATTTAAAGGGATTGCTGTTGCTTCGGGAAACGATGCTGTTGTAGCACTATCAGAAGCAGTAGCCGGAACAGAAGATGAATTTGTAAAACGAATGAATGAACGTGCGAAAGAATTGGGATTAAATGATACCAATTTTAAAAATCCCCATGGATTAGATACTGCCAATCATTATTCAAGTGCTTATGATATGGCAATGATTGCCAAAGAATTAGTACGTCATGAAAAAGTATTGGAATTTACATCTATTTATGAAGACTATTTAAGAGAAAATCAAGAGAATAAGGTATGGTTAGTGAATACCAATAAATTAGTACGCTTTTATGATGGAGTTGATGGATTAAAAACTGGATATACAAAAGAAGCTGGTTATTGTTTAACTTCTACAGCCAAACGTGGTGACACGAGATTTATTACAGTTGTCATGGGAGAACCTGATACAAAAACAAGAAATAACGAAACAACGAGTATGTTAGATTATGGATTCAGTCAATATGCGACTGAAAAAGTATTAGGAAAAGAGAGTGTGGTTGGTACTGTTCGTGTTGAAAAAGGGAAAAAGGATGCTGTTAAATTAGTACCAATGAATGATGTAACAGTATTAAATAAAAAAGTAGGTAAGAAGAAAAATGCCAATTATGAAGTAAAAATGAAACAATTAACAGCACCTGTAAAAAAAGGAGAACAAGTTGGAGAATTAATTTTAAAAGTAGAGGGTGAAAAAGAAAGGACGATTCCATTAACAGTCAATCAAACCATAGAAAAAGCCAATTTATTAGAAGTCTATTTGAATCATATTAAATCAATGTTAGGTGGGAATTTAGAAATATAGAAGCATTCGCTTCTTTTTCTTTTTAAAAATATGGTACAATATAGTTAGAGTAGGAGTTGTATAAAATGGAATCAAAAAAAGGGGTTAGAACATGGATTCAATTTGCCTGTACAGCAATTATTTTTATTGTCGGAGGGTATTTACTACTTGCTAATATTTTTCACATGTATACTATATCTGAGAAAGGTAAGTTAAATGTAGTTTCTGTTTCTAAAGAAAATGAAAAAACATTTAGAGAATTGTTAAATCATTTAGGTGAAAAGAACAGCCAATTAGAAGCAATTGATTATACTAATACGTTTACTACGCAGGAGTTATTGTCTTTAAAGAATTATTTAAAAACTGTGGAAGATAGAATGAGTAATTCTCAATGTTGGAATGAACAACGAATTTCTGTAGATGATGTTCACACATATGAATATTTACAATGTGTAAAAAACATGTTGCCTGATTCAGAGTTAATGCAATCTATTTCTGATTCATTAGAAGGTAAAACAATAAATGAAATAGATTTAGGTAAAATATATAAGGAAAAAGTAATGGAATATGATAGTTATGCTGGATACGAACTTAGTCAATTACAAGAGAATTACCACTATTATATGGCTACTGATCACGATGAGGCATTAATGAAATCACTTACATTTGCTCAAAAGTATATGATAAATGTATTAGAAGATCATATTCATTTTGTTGATTTCTTATTAGAAGATGGAGGTGCCATGTGAAAAAGGTTTTATATTATGTGAGAAATGTGTCACTTTTTATCGTCACGGTTTTATTTATTGTAAGTTTTTCTAATATTTTAAATGCCAATTTAAATAGTACAAATCCACCGAATATGATATCTATGTATCTTTACTTTATGTTGAATCTCTTTTTTGTAGGTTATATATGTATAGAATATACTTTGCAGTTAAAAACAAGGGAAGATAATCGTTTTCAATGTTTATTTATTTTTGTGAATTTATTAATTATACTGATTTATGGACGTACTTATTTTGATACAAATATGGTATCCGTTTACTTAAATAAGCTAGGAAATCTCCAATATGAAGGTTTAAATACATTATTTTTATTAGATAATATGATTTATTTTGATATAGCTTATGTCTCTTTATTGCTTTATGCGTTGATAAATCAAAGAAAAATGGGGAAAGATGCATAGTCTTTTTTCATTTTTTTTACATAAATTATAGATGAACTTGCAAAAAAATGAATTTTGTGGTAGGATAGAAACCATTCAAAAAGAAGGGGGAGTTTTTTATGAAACGATTCAGAAATTCAAAGCTTTGCAAATGGATGTTATTTACACTTATTTTATTAATTATGCCAGTGTTTGCAAATGCAAAAGAAGCACCAGCGACATTACAAGTTAGTACAAATGCACCATGGACAACACCATACCTAGAACCAGGGTTATATTATGCACAAAACTATTTAAATGATGGTAGAGTAGCATACTGTTTAGAGCTAGGTAAAGATAATCCAACTGGTCTAACAGTTGCGAAAATCAAAAAATTGGATAAAGGTTATCAATATTTAGTTGAAAACGGATATCCAAATAAAAGTATCACAGGTGATGCTGCAAAAGATACTTATATTACCCAAGTAGCCATTTATTGGTATGGAGATCGTATTGCTGGAGTACCAGATGGAAAAGATGGAATGCTTCCTGCATACTATAAACAAAACCCAACCGATCCACAAAGCGTAAAACCAAGAATTGAAACTTTATTAAATGGCGCTTTATCTGCACGTAATACAAGTGATGAAAAAGCAAGTATTAGTGCATCTGCAACACAGAAAATGAATTTTTCAGAAGATAAGAAATACTTTGTTTCATCTTTAGTTACAGTAAATGGAAGTTCTAATATGAAATCATATACTGTAAATATTACTTCTGGAGCTCAAAAAGCAATTATTTATGATGAAAGTGGAAAACCACGTTCTACATTTAATCCAGGAGAAAAGTTCTATATCCGTGTTCCAGTTGAGGAATTAGGAAATAAAGAATTAGTAACTGTAAAAATCACAGGTACATTTGTGAATAAAGTATTATATTCTTACTCAGGTGGTTCTTCATATCAAACAATTACACCACCAGAAACTTATGATGAAGAAACAACAGCTAGTACAACAGTTTCATTCTATCCAAGCTATGGAAAAATCACAATTATTAAACAAGATGCAACAACGAAAAAACCTTTAGCTGGAGCAAAATTAGTTTTAAAAGATTCAGACGGTAATGTCGTAGCAGAATGGACAACAACAGAAGATGCATATACGATTAATTACTTACCATTTGGTGAATATACATTAGAAGAGGTAAGTGCACCATCTGATTATGTTTTAAGTAAAGAAATAATCCATATTACAATTTCAGAAGATACTCCTGAACAGGAAACAATTATGTATAATCAACCATATGTAGAGGTTCCTGATACTTCTGTAAAAAGTTCAACAGTACTTACAGTAATGGGATTTGTAATTCTTACATTAGGGGCTGGAACAATTTATGCGACTAAGAAAAAACATTCTAAATAAAAAAAGCCATTGCCTCGTCTTTGGCTTTTTCCTATGTTGTCTTGGTTTATACCTTTTCTCATATTCTTATATTACGAATAAACGTCAAGAAATATTTGATGGTATGAATTTTAAATTATATGAACAGAATGAAAAAGGTAAAACAAGTGAAGAAATCAATGTCCCAGAAATTACTGTAGCTGATGAAACAGAAACAGATGCAGAAGTAGATGATGATGGGGTTGTTGTTCCAAAGTATCAAGATAATGCGAATTATATAGGAACAATTACAATTCCTAAAATCAATTTAAAAGCAGGTTTTGTATCTATGAATTCAAAAGAAAACGATGTTGATAAGCACGTAGCAATTATGCCAACAAGTACTTATCCAGATGTCGCTTTAGGAAATTTTATTTTAGCAGCACATTCAGGACGTGGAAAAATTGCATACTTTAATGACTTGTATAAATTAAATGTAGGAGATACTATAACAATCGAGTATCAAGGACAAAATTATACTTATCAAATTGTAAATATCTATCAAGAGAAAAAAACAGGTAAAGTAGCAATTCATCGTAATTTTAATAAAACAACTTTAACATTAATTACATGTACGAATAACAACAGTAAAACACAAACAATATATATCGCTGAACTCATAAACGGATAAAAAAGGGGGTGGGAGTTATGGTTCAAATGTCGATATTAGATAAATTGGGAATCTTTGTACAGACTTTTTTCACATCTAAACTCCCATTACTTTTTATCTTAATTGCCTTTATTTTCTATTATTGTAAGAAAGTAAGAAAGACAATTACCAAAAAAGAAGCATATATTCTTTATGGTGTATTTAGCCTTATTGTATTGATTATTTATCATCAAGAAATGTTATCTGCATTTGATTATATTATGACAAATCTTTTAACAGGTTATTATTTTCCTGATTTAGCGCTTTATTTTATCATTATCATTCTCAGTCATATTGCTTTCTTATCTATCTTCTTTTGTTCTAGGTGGACGAAGAAAATTAAAAATTTATGGATTGGACAATTTGTACTGATTGAAACTGATTTCTTATTATTCTTATATTCAGTTTCTAAAAATAAACTAGATATATCAGATGCTTTATCACTATATCAAAATGAAAGCGTCTTTGCTTTATTAGAATTAGCAACCTTAACTGCCTTTATTACTTTCATTCTATTTGCTCTTTGTCTTATCTTAGATAGAGAAAAAGTTTTCCACAGGAAAACAGAACAAGAACCGATTGTTGAACCAAAAGTAATTGAAGTTCCAAAACCGGTGATTCAAACAGAAGTTGTTTATCGTGATAAAGATACCAGTGTTTTAAAAGAAGGATTAAAGAACTTTCAAACAGAATTAAATGAAACTGATGTCATTAGTAGTCATGAACTACGTATGTTAAAAATTAAACAGAAAAAAGATTTATTAAAAATTTATAAAAAAATGATGGAATTACAAATCCATTTAAGTGATGATGATTTTGATATTCAAGATGATTTTGATGATATCGAAGCACTGTTAGATGATACGGAAACAAATACAGAACAAAACTTTAGACAGTATATCGATCAAAAGGAAAATACTCATAAAAATCAAATGAATACAATGAGTCAATTATTAGAAAATAATCTTTAGAAAAAAATTATCTAAAGATTATTTTTTTGCAGGAATTTACTCCCTCTATCTCGTAAGTAATTGATAGGAGGGATAAAAATGAAGAAAAAATTATTGATATTTAGTGTATTTTTGTTCTTTATGATGATATCAGTTTGTCATGCTGGAACAAATGATACGAATATTCGCATTGAGTATATGGAAAATACTTATACGAATTTAAACATTTTAGGAAAGGGGTTTTCTAATAAGCAAGGTTATGTTTTTGCCAACAATAAAATTGCATATTGTGTAGAACCAGGTATTTATATATTATCAAGTATTTATGATTCTACACCTTATTTTGATATTGCCAATATTACGAATGAGCAAAAAGAAAAAATGGAGTTATATGCTTATTATGGATATCAATATCCAAACCATCAAACTAGAAATTATTATCTAGCGACACAACAGTTAATTTGGGAAACGTTAGGTATGACTGATATTTTATTTACAACAGGATTAAATCGCACTGGACAAGTCATATTAGTTGCAAATGAGAGAAACGAAATATTAAATTTAGTAAGTAAACATAAAAACAAACCATCTTTTGATGGCAAAACATTTACATTGCAATCAGGAGAAGAAAAAACAATTACAGATACCAATCAAGTTTTAACTGAATATCAGTTAAAGGAAGAAAATCAAGAAGTACAAAAAGTTGGTAATCAAATTACAATTAAAGCATATCAAGTAGGTCATCATATATTGGAACTTTATAAGTTAATGAATACCGATACAAGTATGATCTATCGAAAAGAAAATTCACAGACATTAGCAACCTTTGGAATCCATAGTGAAATAAAATCTCATTTAGAATGGAATACTGAAGGTTATGAAATAGAACTATTAAAACAAGATGAGAAAACTAAAGGAAAAGCCCCAAAAGGAAGAAGCTTAAAAGGTGCTACTTATGAAGTAAGAAATAAAAAAGGGGAGTTAGTAGATACTTTAGTAACTGATGAAAATGGGGTTGCTAAATCAAAAGAATTGCCTAAAGATGTCTATCACGTAAAAGAAAAAACACCATCTTATGGTTATTTGTTAGATGATACAACATATGTTGTGAAAATATATGAGCATGGAAAAATCTATCGTATGACAGTATATGAAACACCAGAAGAAAAAACATTAATCTTAAAAAAATATTTAGAAGATATTGATCAGGAAAAACATATTCCTGAACCAGCTATTACCTTTCAAATATTTAATATAGATACCAATGAAATTACTTTAGTTGCAACAAATGATTTAGGAATTGCTCAAGTGTCACTTCCTTATGGTACATATCGAATTCATCAATTAAATACAACAGATCAATATCAAAAGGTAGAAGATTTTGAAGTTGTCATTAATGATAAAACAGAAAATATAATGACTTATGAATTATTAAATAAACCAGAAACAGGAGAAATAAAACTACATAAAATAGGAGAAGAAAATATACCTCTATCTAATGTCACTTTTGAATTATATCGAGGAGAGAAATTAATATCAACAAAACAGACAGATGATTCAGGAAATATTATATGGAAACAATTACCGTTTGGAAATTATTGCTTGAAAGAAATTAAAACGCAAGAAGGATATCAACTAGATACGCAAACACATTGTTTTTATTTAAAAGGAAAAGAAGAAAAAGAAATAGAGTTGAAAAATGAACAATATAAAACTCATTTAGAACTTACAAAATTGGGAGAAAAGATGATTGGAATCAATAAGGGAAAAGTACAATATGAAACGATTCCTTTAGAAAATGTAGAGTTTACATTATATGACATCAATGACCAAGAATTATTGAAATTAAAAAGTGATCAGCAAGGAAAAATAACCATCCATCAACATTTGAAACCGGGTACTTATTACTTGAAAGAAACAAAAACTCCAGAAGGATATCAAACTAGTTCAGAACAATATCAATTTATTGTAACTGCTGATTATCAATTAAAGATTCAATTTGATCCGGTTATTAAAAATAAATGGAAGAAAGGAACTGTTATTTTAAATAAAAAAGATGAACAAGGACTCCCATTAAGTGATACAACATTCGCATTATATAATAGAGAGGGAACACTTCTTTATAAAAAGACAACAGATGGAAGTGGAACAATTCGTGTGGAAAACTTACCGAGTGGAAATTATTATTGGAAAGAAGTAAAAGCAAAAAAGGGATATCTTTTAAAAACAGAAGAAATTCCATTTACAATTCAAGATAATGAACAAGTTGTAACATTACAAGTGACCAATCAAGTGGAAAAATATCCAAATACAGAAAACTATATCGAAAAAACGAAAAAATGGATTATAGGAATTACGGTAGTAGGTTGTGGTATTCTGATTTTTGGAATGGTGTTAGAAAAGAGAAGATGAGATGGATAAAATATATAGGAATTATTATACTAATCAGTGTGATGTCTTATGCTTTCTTATTTCATCAGAATGAAACAAGAAAAGAGCAGAAAAAACAAATAGAAATGAAATTGTATGAACAGAATAAAATAAAAAATAGTAATATTTTGGGAATGATCGAATTAGTCCGTACCAATAAAAAAAGTATTATTAAAAAAGGAAATGTCGAAGAAATTATTGCCCAAAATCAAGTTGTATCTTTAAATCAAACATTAGATGTATCAAATACAATTTATCTAGCTGGACATAGTGTGCCATCAGTTTTTAATGATTTACATCAAAGTCAAACAGGAGATTCGATTATGCTAACCATTCATAATAGAAAATATCATTATGTAATTCAAAATAAGAAAAAAGTACGTACGAATGATTTCTCGCCATTTATTAATACGAATCAGGACGATAATTTAGTGTTAATTACTTGTACAAATCATCCTCAAATTAGATTATTAGTGTTTGCCAAATTAACAGAAGATTGACAAATGAGATTGACGAATATGGTGAAAGAGGGTAAGATGAAAGTAAGATGATAGAGGTGTAATATGAAACATAAACAAGATGAAATTTTAATTCAATCATTACCAGGTTCTTTAGATAATGTAAATTTTATTGTCAATCATGATAAAAATAACATGAAACATTTTCACGAAATTTCTGGCTTGATTAAAGAGATGATCTATGAAAGAGCTACGACAAAAGCAGTTGAAATTCCAAATAAAAATGGTTCAATTACTTATGTGTTTAAAGTCAATAAAGATTCTAAAAAGCAAAGTGGTGTCAGTCAAGTTAGAGTTGTATTAGGAAAAGATGCTGTCGATAATTTAGAACTTGTCGAAGATGAGATGACAATGCAAGAAGTAATGGAATCTTATAGTGATACCGTTGTAAAATTAAAAAATGAACGTAAGTTAGCAACTCTTGGAAAAGCTGTAAGAAATGTTATATTAGCAGGTGGAATTACTGGTGCAGCATTATTTGGAATTGGATATGCAACAGATGTGGAGCAACCAAATGGGTTTGACCAACTAGCGCCTGAAGTACAACAAGATATGCGTAATCGTGGTTATGTAAGTGATCATGGATATGATTTATTAAGTGATGAATTAAAAGAAAAAATCTCATTTGATGAATTTTATGGTATGTTTGGATACGATGTATTAAATGGTAATTTAAATATGGATCAAGTAGAGGAATATGCTGAATCTATGGGACATTCAAGATAAAGGCATATGCCTTTTTTGATTGTAATGGTATAATAAAAAGAAAGAGGTGAGAAAATGAAATATTACATTAAAGGAAATTATCGTCGTAGTATTTTCTCATCCCCAAAAGGTTATGTCATAGGAATTTTTAAAGTACGTGAAACAAATGATGAAAGATTAAAAGATTATGTCAATAAGACGATTACCTTTACAGGTTATTTTCACGAATTAAACGAAGATGATAATTATATATTTTATGGCGAAGGAATTGACCATCCAAAATATGGTTTTCAATTCCAAGTAAGTGAATATGAAAAAATAAAACCAGAAGATAAAGATGGTGTGATTGCTTTTTTATCGAGTGATTTATTTCCGGGAATTGGTGAGAAACAAGCCACTTTAATTGTTGAAGTATTAGGAGAAAAAGCATTAGAAAAGATTTTAGAAGATGCTTCTTGTTTGTCGTTAGTACCAAAATTATCTACTAAAAAAGCAAAAAGAATTTACGATGTATTAGTAAAATACGAAGAGAGTCATAAGACGATTGTTTATTTAACGGAATTGGGCTTTTCTATGAAAGATGCTTTAAATATTTATAATACCTATAAATCGTATACGATTGAACATTTAGAGCATAATATATATGAATTAATGGATGAAGTAGAAGATATTTCATTTATAAAATTAGACGAAATTGCTAGAAAGCAAAATATAGATCCATTAGATGAGAGAAGAGTACGTGCTTGTATTTTATATACGATTCGTACTTTGACTTTTCAAACTGGTAATACATACTTTTTACAAGAAGAAATGTATCAAGCTGTTTGTAATTATTTAAAAAATGAATTAGATATTGATACATTTTCTACTTTATTAAATGAATTAATCGATGATGAAAAAATATATCAAGAAGCAGAAAAATATTACGAAGCTGAGATTTACCAAGCTGAAGTAGAAATTGCTGATAAAATTAGTTATTTATGTCATTTACCACAGTTAAAATACAAAAACTTAGATAAGATGATAGAAACATATGAAGAGAGTTGTGGTGTTACTTATAACGAAAAACAAAATAAAGCAATTAAAGAAGCACTTACCAATCATTGTTTTATTATTACTGGAGGACCAGGGACTGGAAAAACAACTATTATTAAAGCTATTATTGAATTGTATCAAAAGCTAAATGATTTAAATTATGATCAGTTAGAATCCGAAATACGTCTTTTAGCACCTACAGGACGTGCTAGCAAAAGAATGAGTGAAGCAACATTATTACCAGCAAGTACCATTCATCGCTTTTTAAAATGGAATAAAGAAACAAATGAATTTGGTGTTAATGCATTCCATAAAGACCATGGTAAATTAATTATTGTCGATGAAGTTAGTATGATTGATCTACCATTATTACACAGTCTTTTAGATGGTTTAGAAAATCATATTCAAATTATTTTTGTAGGAGATTATAATCAATTGCCAAGTGTTGGTCCAGGACAAATTTTAAAAGATTTTATTGAAAGTGATATGATTCCAATGGTAGAATTAGATTTACTTTATCGTCAGGATGAAAATTCTTATATTACAACACTTGCTCAAGAAATTAAAGATAATGATTTAAGTGATAATTATTTAAAAGAAAAAAGTGATTATGTTTTTTTACAGTGTTCTAGTATGTCACTACGTAAAAATTTAAAAGGAATTTGTAAACAAATTTTAGAAAAAGGATATACAGAAAAACAAGTACAAGTAATGGCTCCCATGTATCGTGGTATGAATGGAATTGATAATTTAAATAAGGAGTTACAAGAAGTATTTAATCCTCCTGCTATTGATAAGCGAGAATTTACGTATGGAGATGTAATTTTTAGAGAACATGATAAAGTATTACAACTTGTAAATATGCCTGATGAGAATGTTTTTAATGGTGATATTGGGACAATTGAAAGAATTGTATTAGAATCAGAAAGCACATCAAAGAAAAAAGAAATATACATCGATTATGATGGCTTATTAGTAAAATATTTACCAAAAGATTTTAATAGTATTAAACATGGTTTTGTAATTACAATTCATAAATCACAAGGAAGTGAATTTCCAGTCGTTATTATGCCACTTAGTATGTCATATCATCGTATGCTTTATCGGAAATTAGTATATACAGGTATTACGAGAGCTAAAAAGAAATTGATATTATTAGGTGAACCACAAGCCTTTTTAGAAAGTATTAAAAACAATCAAGAACAAATTCGTAAAACTACTCTAAAAGAGCGTTTAAAACAAAAAATATAGGGAATACTAACAATGTATGTAAGAGATTACATACGGTCATATTTTTTAGCTAAGAGGGTGATTTTATGAAAAAGATGAGTCTTGCTATGTTAGTAACTGGTATGGCTGCTGGTGCTGGTGCTTATGCAGCATATCAAAAATATAATAAACCAATGATGAATAAAGTAGAAAAGGTAGTAAATAAGTCATTAAAAAAAGCAAATGATAAGTTAGAAGATATGATGTAGCAAAGTTCTTCCCTTCGGGGAAGAATTTTTTTGTAGAAACAATTTAAAAAATGTGTTATAATGAATTCAAGAATAGGGGTGGATTTATGAATTATCCTTCATGGGTGGCTTATCTAGTGTCACCAGGTTTATTTATTTTTTTAATTGTTTTATTTGCGATTATTAGTATTATTGTTTTATTATCACTTAAGAAATTAAAAGTGATTAAAGTAAAAGAAACATATCGTAAAATTATTTTACCAGCTTGTGTTGTGACATTTTTATCCTATATAGTAGGTACATTAATTTTATTATTAACACAATTTTTAGCACGTTTTGATTGGATTAATACCAAGTTAGCAGAACCTCTAGTAACTAATCCATTTACAAATATCTACACATTTCTTTATACTTTATTAGCATTTATAGTATCAACTGTATTAATCTATTATTTAAATAAATTGATTACAATGAAAGCAATTCGTCTTTCAAATGGAAAAGAATTTAAAATCGCACTTGTTTTGACAATCTTTACAGCACCATATTTATTCTTTATTCCAACAAATACTGTAAAAGTTGAGCCAAAAGAAATTAAAACGGCAGATGTACAAAAAATTGAATCTTATAAATCAATGGATTTAGCAGATACAAATAAATTAAAAGAATTGATGAATTTATTAGAGAGTGCTAATTCATACGAAGAAGTAAAAGCAGATACGACCAATACTCCTAGAACAATTACAATTACTTATAAAGAAGGAATTGAAACACCAGATAATAGTGTGTTTGAAAAAGATAGTGCAATCTTATTAAATCTATTTTCAAATATTGATCGTGTAGAATTTATCCTTGGAGATGTATATTATACATTTGACTTTAGTGTAGTAAATACAATCCATCAGAACAAATTAAGAAATATGAAAGTTGAAGAATTACTTGAATATTACGATATGTAAAGAAGTAATTCTTTTCTTTACAAAAACTTTAAAAATCGTTATAATGAACATGAGAATAGGGTGTGAAAAAATGAAAAAAGGATTTACATTAGTAGAACTTTTAGGTGTCATTGTAATCTTAGGGATTATTGCTTTAATATCGTTACCACCTATTTTAAATCAATTAAATAGTTCCAAAGAGACAATTAATGAATCTACAATTAAGTTGATTTATAATGCTGGTTCTCTTTACTTAGATGAGAGACAGAATGATTATGTTCGTACCCCAGGAAATGTATTTTGTGTTACATTACGTGAGTTAGTAGCAGATGGAAAGTTAGAATCACCAGTGACTGATGCTTCTACTGGAAAAGAAATTGATTTAGGTAAATACGTGAAATATACTGTGAATAATCATGGTGGTTTAAACTATGATAATCAGTTATTTGATAGTTGTACACCACAAGTAAATTAGGTGATAATATGAAGAAGAATGGCTTTACTTTAATTGAGTTATTAGCAACTCTTACCATTTTAGCAATCCTTGCAGTGATTGTATTTCCAAATGTCTTTGGAGCGATTAATCGTTCTAATCAAAGTGCTTATGAACAACAAGTGAATAGTATTATTAATGGTTCTAAAAACTATTTTGCCGATCATGCGGAATTATTACCAGCAAATGGATCGACTGCAACCGTAACAGTAGGAGAGCTAAAGAATGGTAATTATATTGATAAAGAAATAGAAAATCCTAAAACAGGAGAAGTGTTTTCTAATAGTAGTTATGTGCAAGTAAAAAATACGAATGAAAATTATAAATATACATATCATGAATAAAGGTATTCAAGTTGAATACTTTTTTTAAAATATACTTGAATTTAAAAGGAATTATGGTATAATCTAATTAGTTTACAAAAAAAGCAAAGAAAAAGAAGTAGTAGTAACTCACCTTTTTAGAAGAGAGTCTACGGTTGGTGGGAAGTAGATAAAAAAGCGTTATGAATTCGTCTTTGGAGCTGTATATAAGAAAATATATATCGGTGATGCGTTATAGTCTATGAGGTAGCTTTTAGCTATAAATTAAGGTGGTACCACGTATTGTCACGTCCTTATCTAGGATGTGACTTTTTTCTTTGTAAAGAATAGGAGGAACAATATGATAGAAGAATTAAATACATTAAAAGAAGAAATTGAAAGTAAAGTAAATCAAACAACTAGCACCAAAGAATTAAATGATATTCGTGTAGAATATTTAGGTAAAAAAGGTCCAATTCAAAGTCTTAGTAGTAAGATGGGAAATTTATCGATTGAGGAGAAAAAAGAATTTGGACGTTCTTTAAATACTTTGAAAACAGAAGTAAGTCATTTATTGGAGACAAAAAAACAAGAATTAGAACAAAAAGAGTTAGAAGAACGTTTAAAGAAAGAAACAATTGATATTACACTTCCTAGTACAGAACTTACTGTCGGAGGAGTACACCCAATTACAAAAATTATTAATGAGGTAGAAGATTTATTCGTATCTATGGGATATGATGTTGTAGAAGGACCAGAAGTAGAGTTAGATTTATATAACTTTGAACTTTTAAATTTACCAAAAGGACATCCTGCTAGAGATAGTCAAGATAGTTTCTATATTACAGATGAAGTATTGCTTCGTACACAAACATCTCCAGTTCAAGCAAGAACGATGGAAGCAAATAAAGAAAAGAAACCAATTCGTGTTATCTGCCCTGGTAAAACATATCGTAGAGATAATGACGACGCAACTCATTCACATCAATTCCATCAAATTGAAGGATTAGTAGTCGATGAGAATATCTCTCTTGCTGATTTAAAAGGAACATTAGAAATCCTTGCTAAAACAATGTTTGGAGAAGATCGTGAAATTCGTCTTCGTCCAAGTTTCTTCCCATTTACAGAACCATCTTTAGAAGTAGATGTATCATGTTTCAAATGTGGAGGAAAAGGTTGTCCTCTATGTAAAGGAACAGGATGGATAGAAATACTAGGTAGTGGAATGGTACATCCAAATGTACTAAGAGATAATGGATATGATCCTGAAAAGTATACTGGTTTCGCATTTGGTATGGGACCAGAAAGAATTGCAATGTTAAAATATGGAATTACAGATATTCGTAGTTTCTATACCAATGATCTTCGATTCTTAAATGATTTCAACCGTGTAGAAGGAGGAGAATAAGATGCGTGTAAGTAAAAGTTTTTTAAATGACTATATCAAAGTAGACGACTTAGACTTCAATGAAGTAGCTAATAAAATGGTACTTGCTGGAAATGAGTATGAAAGTGTTACAAAAGTCAGTGAAGCTACTGGTATTGTAGTAGGTCATGTCTTAGAATGTGAAATGCATCCTGAAAGTAAGAAACTTCATATCTGTAAAGTGGATTTAGGAGATGAAGTTGTACAAATCTTATGTGGTGCTCCTAATATGAGACAAGGAATTAAAGTTCCAGTAGCTAAAATAGGTGCGAAATTACCAAATGGAATAGAAATAAAAAAAGCAAAATTAGCTGGTATGGATTCAAATGGAATGTGTTGTGCTCTAGAAGAATTAGGAATTGAATCAAAATATATTAGCGAAGAAGAAAAACAAGGAATTCATGTTCTTCCAGATGATGCTCCAGTTGGAGAAGATGCAATTCATTATATGGGATATGATGATGAAGTGATTGACTTTGAATTAACTGCTAACCGTGGTGATTTACTAAGTATTTTAGGTATGGCTCATGAAGTAGGAGCACTCTATCATCGTCCTGTGACATATCCAGAAAATACACCTAATGTATTAAAAGAAAATGTAAATGATTGTATGACGATTGATGTTCAAACTGAAAATTGTCCAATTTACTTAGGTAAAATTGTTAAAGATGTTGTGATTAAAGATAGTCCAGAATGGATGAAAGAACGTCTTATGGCAAGTGGTATTCGTTCTATTAACAATGTTGTAGATATTAGTAACTATGTCATGTTAGAGTATGGACAACCACTTCATTTCTTTGATAAAGATCGTCTTGGAGATAAAGTAATTGTTCGTATGGCTCATGAAGATGAAACATTAAAAACATTAGATGGTCAAGAAAGGACACTAAAGGCAAGTGATATCGTAATTGCCAATGAAAAAGAAGCAGTAGCTCTTGCTGGTGTTATGGGAGGCCTTTCTACAGAAGTAGAAATGGATACGAAAAATATTTTCGTAGAATCAGCTATCTTTGAACCAATTCATATTCGTTATACAGCTAAAACAATCTTACGTAGTGAAGCATCTAGTAGATATGAAAAAGGAATCGATCCAAATAGATGTAAAGAAGCATTAAATAGAGCTTGTTATTTACTAGAAAAATATGCCAATGGAAAAGTATATGATGGAATCTTAACACACGATACAACAAGTAAAGAAGATAAAGAAATAGATATTACATTAGAAAAGATTAATGCTGTACTTGGTATGACATTAACGAAAGAAGAAGTAATCGATGTATTTACTCGTTTAGGATTCAAAGTACAAGAAGAAAGTGAAACATTAAAAGTATTTGTACCTACTAGAAGATTAGATGTCAATATCAAAGAAGATTTAATTGAAGAAGTAGGTAGAATCTATGGTTATGAACATGTTGTGGGAAAACTACCTGTATTAGAATCAAAAGAGGGAAGTTACTCTAAAAAAGAATTATTAACAAAAGAATTACGTCATCGTTTACAAGGATTAGGATTAACAGAAGTAATTACATATTCACTTGTTAAAAAAGAAGATGCCAATAAATATACGAACTATCAAAATGAAGATATTGTATTATTAGATCCACTTACAGAAGATAGAAAATATTTACGTAAGAGTTTAATTCCTTCTTTATTAAATGTATGGGAATACAACATTAGTAGAAATCAGAAGAATGTTGCAATCTATGAATCAGGAAATATTTACTATAAAGAAAATGATGAATATATAGAAAAACCTATGATTTCAGGATTATTATATGGAATTGGAACAAACAATTTATGGCAACAAGAAAAAATCGTAGTAGATTTCTACTATGTAAAAGGTATCATTGAAAATATTATGAAATACTTAGGATTAAATAATCGTTATTCATTTAATACAAACAATTTACCAAAAGAATTCCATCCGGGAAGAAGTTGTGCATTATTAATCGATCGTGAAGTTGTCGGATACTTTGGTCAAGTACATCCTACAGAATGTAAAAAAGAAGTATATGTATTTGAATTAGATTTATTAAAGATTATGTCTCATAAAGTACGTATGGTAAAATACAAAGAAGTATCTAAATATCCAGCTATTCATAAAGATGTCGCATTCATTGTAGATAAACAAGTAACTTCTAAAGCAATCATGGATATTTTAAAACATACAGGTGGACGTATGGTAACAAATATTGATGTATTCGATGTATATACTGGAGAAAACGTAGGTGAGAATGAAAAATCAATCGCATATTCTATTACATTTGAAGATACTACAAAGACATTAACTGATGAAGAAGTTATGAAAGTATTTAATAAAATGATTGATGAAGTAGAATCTAAATTAAATGCGAAAGTAAGAGATAAGTAATAGAGACACCAATTTAATTGGTGTTTTTTATTGACGTTTAATTTTTAAAATGGTATTCTGTTTGCAAATAGAGGTGGTTTTATGAACGAAAAATATATGTTTACATATGAAACAAAACCAACAGAACAAAATATTGATTATATGTTTCAACGTTTTATTTTGCCAATTATGATTGCTATGCAGTATCAACCATATCAAACATATTGGAATGAATATCATCAATTATTCAATATTGTAAAACATTGGATTGGTATTTATTATAATCATCATGATTTAACTAAAATAGATTGTAATGAATTAAAACAAGTTGATTCACTCATTACTGATTTAAAGTTTGCATGTTTAGCAATCGATACTACATATATTGAAGAAATTGATATTTGGCACGGAGAATTTTTGCAAATGTGGAAACAGTGTGTTGAAAAAGAAAGGAAGAAAAAATAAAAGACACCCATTATTTGGATGTCTTTTTTTCTTCGATAAATTCTTTATAGTAGTTTTCCATAAAAGTATCATGTGCTTTTTTCTCTAATTGTAGAGAAAAGTTTTTGAATTTGAAATTTGGTTCTTTAGAAAGAATGATTTTTTTAACAAAGTATTTTAATAATTCTGGATTACGGATTAATAATGGACCAATTAAATAAGTTCCATAAAATTCATATTCGTGAATTCCTTCTTTCTTAGAATTTGGATAAGATCCTGTTCCTTTTAAAACATGGAATAGGGGATTCTTATTTTCTCTCATAACACTGTTTTGGTTTTGAAAACCTAGAATAGGTTCTTTTACCAAATCACATTGGAATAATGCTTCATCAGCAATACGGAAGTTTTCTTGTTTTGCAAAATAAGGGAATATATTTAACCCTTTTATTTTTTTCTTGTCGGTTGTTAAAATGTATCTTCCAAATAATTCGATTGCATTTCCTGTAATTAAAAATAATTTATTTTGGTGAATTACTGTCTCAATTTCATTTTTATATTTTAATAAATGTTTTACAACCAGTTTTTGATTTTCTTCTGTTCCAGCTCCAATATACACCATATCGTATTCATTAAAATTTAATTCATCATCGATTGTCAGTGATAAAACCTTCACAGAAGTATTTTGTTCTTCTAATTGTTTTTTTAATGCCTTAATATTTCCATTTTCTCCATATAAATTCATCAAATCATAATAAAGGTGAGCGATTTTAATTTCCATGTTGATCACTTCCTTTCATGAGATTGGAAAATGGTTTTACATAATCGAAATTTAATATAGCAAATATATCTTCTTTTGTTTTATGATTCAAATAAAATATGGCGTCTTCTAATGTTTCAAAAACAACGATTTTTTTCTCATTTATTCCTGCATATTTCATTCTTGTAGCAATATCATAG
The DNA here is from genome assembly GCA_905203475.1 of uncultured Acholeplasmataceae bacterium. Taxonomy (GTDB): domain Bacteria; phylum Bacillota_I; class Bacilli_A; order RF39; family UBA660; genus UMGS2016. The sequence continues at coordinate 10,508 of CAJKWD010000009.1, read as the reverse complement.
CGATTAATACCAACACATACTACTTTTTCTAAAGTAGGATGATTTAATAATTCAAAATCAATATCATATAACCATGATAGATCATCATATTGATATCTTCTACTAATTTCTTTCCAACCAATGACAATTGTTTTTGCTTCTTTAAAACGAGTCGTATAAGCAATTGACTGGTTAAATGTTGTACTATTTTCATTCTTATTATTTAAAACATGGACGTTACGTTTTCCAACAGTAAAGAAATTTTCTTTAGAGGCATGTCTAGATATTTCAGTAAGTTGTTCAGCAATTTGTTTTTCCTTTTTACCTAAACAAGCGAGTAGTGTATAACATGCTAGCATATTATAAGCGTTGTAAAGTAATGTTGGTTTTAAATACATCTCGTATTTCTTATTGATTGTCATTTTCGATTTTTCTAAATTTAAACTAGTAGCTTCGTATTGTGGTGTTGGTCTTTGAAATTGCTTACAGCTACAATAATAATCTCCCAATGCTTCAAATTGATAGTAATGATATTGTAATTTTTTGTGACAAATAGGACAATGAGAAATATTTAAATTCTCATACTTTGATGTTGTACTAGAATATCTGTTTTTCCCGATTCCATAATAAGTAATCTTACAACCGTGATTTTCGAATTTTTGTAAATATGGATCATCGGCATTCAATATTAAATGCATATTTTTATCTAGTGCTTTTTCAATTTCCGTAAATACTTTATCAAAGTGTCCCTGTCTTGGTGGTTGGTCTCTTGTGATATTCGTAACAACAACATATTGAGGATGAATCTTTGGAAAGACATATTTGGTATATCTTTCATCTACTTCACATACTAAATAATCTGCTTTAATTGTTCCTCCAATGGTTGCTTCATTTAATAACATGGTTAAAATTCCTGCTTCTAAGTTGGAACCGGATTCATTATGAGCTACAGTATAACCATCCTGTCTTAAAATGGTAGCGATCACTTTGGTAATACTACCTTTTCCACTAGAACCAGTGACAGCAATAATGTTATGTGGAAGTTCTAATTTTTTTAACATGTCTGGATCAAATTTTAAAACGATTTGCCCAGGAAGAGTACTACCTCTACCTAATCGTTGTCCAATCCAAGCAATTACTTTTCCTAAAATAATGAGAATACTACGTTTCATATGCTTCTCCCCCTTGTTCCCATTATATCAAAATTTCTATGATATAAAAAGAGATACATAAACAAGACTTTAAAACATACAATGTGATAGGTGGTACTTTATGGAAATGATTTCAAAAATACGTTCTTATTTGTTGGAAACGGAATTTTCTATGCACTGTTATGAAGATCAAATTGACATTGTGAATTATAAAGAAATCAGTCGGATTAGCGATACTGGAATTGATATATTAAGTGATCAAAATAGAATTGTTATTACGGGAAAAAATCTGACTATTACGAGGCTTTTAGAAGATGAGGTATTGATTAAAGGAAAGTTTGAAAAAATAGAATTTAGGTGATTCTAATGAATTTTAGAAATTTTTTAGAAAGACAAAATCGAGTTCAATTAAGAGTAGAAGGAAAAAACTTAGAACGATTTGTAAAAAGATTGATTACGCATAAAATATCATTATTAAAAGTAAGCAAAATCGATCGCAAGACATTACTGATTACGATTTATGAAAAAGATTATGATAAGTTAAAGGAATTGAAGACAATTTATCGTATATCTATTATAGATACTTATGGAGTAAACCGTTTCAAAAAGAAGTGGAAAAAGAATCGCGTATTACTCTTTAGTATCTTTTTGGGACTTGCTGTATTAATTGCTTTATCCAATATGATTTATCAAGTAGAAATTGTCTATTTAGATAAAGATGTACGAAGTTTTTTAAAAAGAGAGTTAGAAAAAGAAGGAATACATCGTTATCAGTGGAAGAAAAGTTATCAAGAGTTAGAGCAAATTAAGAAAAATATTATTAAAAATAATCAAGATAAAATAGAATGGATGGAAATAGAAACAGTAGGAACAAAATATGTTGTTCGTGTAGAAATGAGAAAGTTACCAGAAAAGAAAAAAACGACACAAATTCGTCATATTGTCGCTAAAAAAGATGCGATTGTGAGAAGAGTAGAAGCATCACAAGGAGAAATTATCAGAAAAAATAATGATTATGTAAAAGCTGGAGATATTATAATTAGTGGAGAAATAAAATTAAATGAAGAGGTTAAAAATAAAGTCAGTGCGAAAGGAAAGGTATTTGGAGAAGTATGGTATGAAGTAGAGGTGGAAATACCATATCATTATTATGATGTAAAAAAGACAGGAAGAACGAATACAGTATATACCATTGAATATTTTAATCATCGTTTTGAATTATTGAATTCTAAACCATTTCGTCAAAAAGAATGTAAAGTAGATAAGATATGGGAACACTTTGTTTTACCAATTCGTTTTCAAAAAGAAGAACAGACAGAAGTGATTAAAACAGACAAGATATTAACAAAAAATGAAGCAGTACAACAAGCGGTAGAACTAGGAATCGATAAAATGCAAGAAAAATTAACAAAAAAAGAAAAAATAATTGATGTAAAAACTTTGAAAACAACGCAAAAAAATAGTAAAATGGTAGTAGACATGTTTTTTACTGTTTATGAAGACATTACTGCTTATGGAGAAGTAAAAGAACAAGAGGAAGAAAATAATGTAGAAAACGCCCAAGAATAGGAAGTGAGCGTATATGTTACAAGAAACTGTACTAAATATATTTGAGAATAGTTGGCCAATGATATTTATTTTTTCTATGATTATTATTTCGATGAGAATTACTTATGTTGTTAAGTACGATAAACATATTGTATTTTATAAAGATGTTTTAGCTCTCATGTTTATTATCTATATTTTATGTTTGTTCCATGTTGTAACATTTCAAGATGTGACATGGTCAACTTCTAATTTTATTCCTTTTAAAGAGATGTTCCGTTATCGTTTTGCATCTTCATTATTTATTCGTAACGTACTTGGTAATATGTTAATGTTTATTCCATTTGGTTTCTTTGTTTCATACTTTTTAAAATTAAAAAAACCATATTCTATTTTATTACTGAGTTTATTAATTTCTAGTACGATTGAAACAACGCAATTATTAATTGGTCGTGTATTTGATGTTGATGACATTCTATTAAATGTAGTTGGTGGAATTATTGGATTTGCCATTTGGTGGATTCTTTCTAAAATCAAGAGCCATCTCCCGTCATTCTTGAAAAAAGATATATTTTATAATATAATAATATCGCTAATATTGATATTTCTGTTATGGCAATTATATCAAATTATTAACTTAGGGGGAGCAGTATGAACGAAGTAGAAATAGTCAATCTCACGAGTTGTGATTGGGAAGAATTAAAAGAGCTAGAAAAATATATTCAGTTTGTATTATCTTATGAAAAATTAGAACATGTTTTATTTAATGTAATTTTAGTGGATGATCCTTATATTCATAAAATTAATTTAGAATACCGTGGTATTGACCGTCCAACGGATGTTATCACATTTGCTTTAGAAGATGAAAAAGAAGTACAAGCCCAAAATATACGTGTACTAGGTGATATTTACATCTCTGTAGATCGTGTTGTTGCTCAAGCAAAAGAATATGGTCATTCTCGTAAAAGAGAGTTATTCTTTTTAGTAACTCATGGAATTTATCACTTATTAGGATATGACCATATGACCAAAGAAGAAGAAAAAGTTATGTTTGAAAAACAAGAGAAGGTGTTAGATGCATATGGAATTACGAGAAAATAAGAGACATAAAGTCAGTTTAAAAGGTTATATCAAAGGTTTTTCTTATGCGAAAGATGGTTTAAAATCAGCTTATAAGAATGAACAAAGTATGACGCTTCACTTTTTTACAACGATCATTATTGTCACTTTGTGTATTATTTTAAAAGCAACTCCAATTGAATGGGCTGTTTCTATTTTGTTATTAGGATTAATTGCGGGAATGGAACTCATTAATACAGCTTTAGAAGCAGTAATTGATCTCATTTGTCCCAAAATTCATCCCCTTGCTAAAGTGGGAAAAGATACTGCCTCAGGTGCAGTTGGATTATTATCTTGTCTTGCATTCGTATTTTGGGTTATCTTATTTGGACCAAGATTGGTAATGCTTGTAACGAGTTTGTTTTAGGTGGTGAAAGATATGAATGAAGAAAAAAGAAAAGAACAGAAAAAAAGGGGAATTAAGAGATTTATCAATAGTTTCCATTATTCATGGGATGGGATTAAATATGCATTTAAATACGAACAAAGTATGTTTATCCATGTCTTAGTCACATTATTGGTAATTCTTTGTGGTATTGTATTGAAATTAAATTTCCAAGAATGGTTACTTTGTATTGTTTTAATTGGACTAGTTATCGCAACAGAACTCATTAATACAGCAATTGAAGCAGTTGTCGATTTAGCATGTCCAGAGATTCATCCTCTTGCGAAAACAGCAAAAGATACGGCAGCAGCAGCAGTACTTGTATTCGCAATCACTGCCTTTTTATGTGGACTATTTTTATTCGTTCCAAAAATTATAGCTCTATTTTAGGTGAAATATGAGAGAAAAATTAACAGAATTATTAAAGAATAGTTATAGTCCATATTCAAAGTTTCCAGTTGCTGCAATTGTTGTAATGAAAGACGGTCGTGAATTTCATGGAGTGAATGTCGAAAACGCTTCTTATGGAGCAACCATTTGTGCGGAAAGAAGTGCTATTGTAAATGCGATCAGTCATGGTTATAAAAAGGGAGATTTTAAAGAATTATATATTATGGTTAATACTGAAAAAGTAAGTACTTGTTGTTTTTTATGTCGCCAAGTAATCACAGAATTATTTGATAAAGATGTAAAAATTACATGTATGAGTCAAACAGATATGAAAGAATTTCTAGTATCTGAACTATGCCCATATCCATTTGATGAAGGAGATTTAAAATGAAAAGTGGTTTTGTAAGTTTAGTAGGAAGACCTAATGTTGGCAAATCTACTTTAATGAATCACTTATTAGAACGTCATATTGCGATTACATCGAATAAGCCTCAGACAACAAGAAATATGATTCAAGGAATCTATAATGATGAGGAAGCTCAGATTGTATTTGTAGATACACCAGGAATCCATAAACCAACCCATAAGTTAGGGAGTTATTTAAATAAAGAGGCATATTACAGTATGGATGATGTTGATATTTTATTATTTTTAGTAGATGCTTCTATGCCATTAGGACCTGGAGATAAATATATTATTGAAAGATTAAAACAAATCGATAAACCTGTATTTTTAATTTTAAATAAGATTGATAAATTAACGAAAGAACAAATCATGAATAAAATACAAGAATATATGGACTTATATCCATTTCAAGAAATTATTCCTGTATCAGCACTAAAAGATGATAACTTAGATACACTTTTAAAAGTTGTTAAATCTTATTTAAAAGAGGGGATTTGTTATTATGGGAAAGAAGATGTTACAAATCAATCTACAGAATTTGTATTAGCCGAAATGATTCGTGAAAAAGTATTTCGTTTAACAGAAGAAGAGATACCTCATTCAGTTGCTTGTGTTATTGAATCAGTTGAAAAAAAGAAAAACTCTATTACGATTTATGCCAATATTATTACTGATAGGGATTCTGTAAAACGTATTATTGTTGGAGCTAATGGACAGATGATTAAAAAGATTGGTACTTATGCACGAGAAGACATGGAAGAAATGTTAGGGAAAAAGGTATATTTAAACTTGTTTGTTAAAGTTATTAAAAATTGGCGTGATAAAGAGAAATATTTAAAGGAGTTTGGATATCAAGATTTTGATTAATATTGTATAAAGTATTTCAAAAAGTAACAATATATAAATAGGTGATATTATGAAAGAGTTACTTTGGGATTTATTTAAAAATACAGGAAAAATAGAATACTATATACGATATAAAAAAATACTTGAAGAAGAAACAAATGATAGAAGCTGTTGAAGGAATTATTGTCAGTACCATTCCCTATAAAGAATCTAGTAAAATATTAAATGTTTTTACAAAAGAACATGGGTTAATTGGAATGATGGCTAAAGGTGCTAGTAGAATGAAAAGTGAACTGCGTAGTGTAACAGACAAACTAACTTATGGAACATTTCATATCTATTATAAAGAGGGAAAACTATCAAACTTAATCAGTGTTGATATTATTAATCCTTTAAAACATATTAAAACAGATCTAGAAAAAATTAGCTATGCGAGTTATCTGTTAGAATTAACAGAACAATTAGTAAAACAAAATAATTCAGATAAAATATATCCTTTATTTTTAAGTGGAATTAAGAAAATAGAAGATGGTTTTGATCCGTTAGTAATTACTAATATATTAGAATTGAAATATCTAGAATACTTAGGTGTTATGCCAGTAATTGATCGTTGTGCTGTTTGTGGTAGAACGGATTCGATTGCTACATTATCTAGTTATTTAGGTGGATATGTATGTAATTATTGTCGTAAACAAGAACCATTAGTCGATGAGAAAATTATTAAATTAATACGTATGTATTACTATGTAGATATTTCCAAAATAGAAAAATTAGAACTATCAGAAAAAGTAAAAAAAGGTGTTAACCAATTCTTAAATGATTATTATGATCGTTATACTGGTTTATATTTAAAGAGTAGAGGATTTTTAAAAGATTTAAATGAATTAGAAAGATAATATCAACTTATGTTGATATTTTTTTCATATCCAATAACATTGACGAATAAAATAAGAACGTGATACAATGCTTGTGCAGGAAGTTGTTTGATGTATGTTTTTAATTTGATTGGAGGAATATATGTCAAGCAAAAATATTGAACAGTTTTTAGAAGTATTTGTTAGTTATACAGCTTTATCACCTAATAGTCCTAAAGTCATAGAAAAAGGAAAAGATGGAAAAAAAGTGAAAAAAGCATTGGTGAAAATACCTGTATCGGGATTAGATTATCATGATACTATGACGAGTATGTTAGAAAATGAGAAATATCAAGATATGAGTGCTTATTTTCAATTATCACATGTTGCTGAATTAAAAGAATTATTTGATCAAGAAATGCATAAGATTACACAGAATCAACAATTTCATATGACATCAGATCAAAGACACTGTAATTTATTTTTACAATTTCCATTAGATACTGCAACAACAATTGTCAATCAATTCCAAACAGATGTTATGAATACATATGCGACACTAGATCCAAAAGAGAGAAATCTTTTTGTTACGAAATTAGATTTAAAAATGAAACGATTTGTAGAACATTTTATGGTTCAAAATTATTTAGATCGTATTTATAATCAAGATAGAACAAATACAAAAGTAAAAAAACTACAACTAGTAACAGAATAGGATTGACAAACGAATAAAAATTGATTAATATGTAAGTATCAACGCGATGACAAAGAGGTATTTATGATAGCGTCTAATTAAGTGAATTAGGGATAGTGGAAACCTAGTAGATAGTCATAAATATGGAGCTTTAGAGCGATATAGAAGAAAGCTGATTCTCTAAAGAGGATAAGTAAGGTGGAACCGCGGGTAATCTCGTCCTTACATTTCTCTTTAGAGTTTTTTTATATAGGAGGTTATTTATGGAAAAGTTAACAATGGAAAAATTAGTAAACTACTGTAAACAGTATGGATTTATTTTTCAAGGAAGTGAAATTTATGGAGGACTTGCTAATACATGGGATTATGGACCATTAGGAGCACGTTTAAAAAATAATGTAAAAGATACATGGAGAAAACGTTTTATTCAAGAAAGAAAGAATGCTTATGAAGTAGATGCAGCTATTTTAATGCATCCTAGAGTATGGGAAGCAAGCGGACATGTATCTAGTTTCTCTGATCCATTAGTCGATTGTAAAGAGTGTAAAACACGTCATAGAGCTGATAATTTAATTGATGACTTTGATGAAAATGCTCATGCTGATGGTATGACACAAGAAGAAATGATGAATTATATTAAAGAACATCATGTTCCATGTCCAAAGTGTGGAAAAAGCAACTTTACTGATATTCGTCAATTTAACTTAATGTTTGAAACAAAAAGAGGTGTTACAGAAGACGCCAAGAATATTATTTATTTACGTCCTGAGAATGCTCAAGGAGAGTATGTCAATTTCTTGAATGTACAACGTACTATGAGAGCAAAATTACCTTTTAGTATTGGTCAAATTGGAAAAGCATTTAGAAATGAAATTACACCAGGTAACTTTACATTCCGTACAATAGAATTTGAACAGATGGAATATCAAACATTCTGTAAAGAAGGAATGGATAGCGAATTATATCAATACTTTAAAGAATATGCGAAAAAATATTTCACAGACTTAGGATTACCAGAAGAAAAATTAAGATTTCACGATCATGAAAAATTAGCTCATTATGCCAAAGAAGCATGTGATATAGAATACAAATTTAATTTTGGATGGGGAGAAATTAACGGAACACATAATCGTACAAATTATGATTTATCACGCCATCAAGAATATTCTGGAGTATCACAAGAATATCTAGATCCAGAAACAAATCAAAAATATATTCCATATATTATTGAATCTACAGTAGGTTGTGATCGTTTAGTACTAGCTTTATTAGATCAATGTTATGAAGAAGAAACATTAGAAAATGGAGAAACAAGAGAAGTAATGAAATTTAATCCTGTCATTGCTCCATATAAAGTAGCAGTACTTCCATTAAATAAAAAATATCACAAACAAAAAGCAGAAGAAATCTATGAATTATTTTCAAAACACTTTATGACAAGTTATGATGAAACTGCTTCTATTGGAAAACGTTATCGTAGACAAGATGCAATTGGTACTCCATTTGCAGTCACTGTAGATGATGAAACATTAAACAATGGTACGGTTACAGTAAGAAATAGAGATACCATGGAACAAATTACTTTAAAACTAGAAGAAGTAGTTCCATATATCGAAAAGCAATTAATCTTTTAAACAATACTTGTGTATTGTTTTTTTCTTTTCATTCAATATAAAATATGATATATTAGATATAGTATAAGACGCGAGAGGTGTAATGTATGAATGAAATTTGTGTTAGCCAAAAGTTACCATGGGGGGTATTTAAGTAATAACTCCCTTGTATATAAAAGAAGTTTAAAAGATTTTTGTTGTTGGAACTTAGTATTAAGTTGTTTTCTTTGTGGAAACAACTTTTTTGCGTATTGTTTCTTAGGTAAAATTGGAAAGAGAAAAAGTATGGAAAATTATAAAAATATTTGGTACACTAATAATGTACATATACTAGATAGGAGTGTGAGAATATGAGAAATCATAAGAAAAATAAAACGTATCTTTTGATAGGCTTAGTCGTTATCTGTATTTTTCTTATGCTAGGTTTAGGTTATGCACTTCTATCACAGAATCTAGATATTAAAGGAACAGGTACGATTACCAGTGATTGGAATATTTTAATTACTGATATTGTAACTAAAGATAAATCAGCAACTGCTAGTAATGTAACAGAACCAACCCATAGCGGAACGAGTGCCACTATGAATGCCAAGTTTGAATTACCAGGAGATTATATCAGTTATGATATTACGGTAGCAAACCAAGGTACACTTAATGCAGTACTAGACTCCATTAAGATTAAAATGAAAGACCAAGAAGTATTCTTGTTTGATGTCAAAGGAATTCAATCGGGAGATGCATTAAATGTAGATGAAGAGAAAACGTTCACTTTAACGATTAGATACAATGAGAATATTACAGATAACCCAGATATCACAGATATAAATTTTTCAATGAATTTAGATTATCTACAAGAGGGGGATGAATCTAACTTTGCCGGAGCAGATTTACCAGTAGTTGATGAATTAAGAATTCAAGGAATAAATACAGATTTAAAAGAAACAAGCATTAAAACAACTATTAATGCCACAAATGCCATTAAGTATTATTTCTCATTGGACAATGATAAATGGTATGAAACCACAGAAAAGGTGTATACATTTTATAATTTAAAACCAAATACAGAATATACCATCTATGTCAAAGCAGAAGATGTCAGCGGAGAAGTAGTATTCTCAAGTAAGATAGTAACAACAGAAGATAATACGAACCCTAGTGTTCGGTTATCAATTGGAGATCATCAAGTAGGAGAAAATAATTGGTACAAAGGATTAACAATTGATACCAAAATTACAGATAATGATCAAGTTAATGAAGCATTATACTGTATAACCACAGAAAACAATTGTACTCCTAACAAAGCATTAGAGTTAAACAATAATATGGGAAGTGTACAGTTGAGCAGTGATCGTAAAGGGCAGAAAGTATGTTTCAAGGCTAGTGATAGAAAAGGAAATAGTTCAACAAAATGTAGTGATACCTATTTAGTGGATGGAACAGAACCAACCTTAACAGATATTACCTTAACCCCAGAAGATGATTCAATGACAATTACAGTAAATAGTAGTGATAAAGAAAGTGGAGTAT
>CAJKWD010000008.1 GCA_905203475.1 uncultured Acholeplasmataceae bacterium | reverse complement strand
TATGATTATAACATATCTTTTTTCTTTAGCCAATATGCAATTAATAATGCAAGCCCTAGTGATATCAGTGCTAAGATGAAAAAGGATGCTGGATTGGTTGCGAAATCACCAAGTGGTACGTTCATACCCATAAATGATGCGATCATTGTCGGGATAGAAAATACGATGGTAATTCCTGCTAAAAATTTCATTAATACGTTTAAATTATTAGAAATAATACTAGCATATGTTTCTGTCGTACTAGACATGATTTCTTTATAAATATTTGCCATTTCAACGGCCTGATTGCTTTCAATCATCGCATCTTCTAATAGTTCTAAATCCTCTTCATAAAATGGAATAATCGTTCCTTTAGCAAGTTTTTCCAATGTTGCTTGATTGTACTTTAATCCCCCCATAAAATATACTAAACTTTTCTCAATATTTAACATTTCAATTAATTCTTGATTCTTTGTCGCTTTAGCTAGAATATGTTCTTGTCTTTGAATATCTTTATTCATTTCATCAAGTCCCATTAAATATCCTTGTGAAATACGAAGCAATAATTGAATCGTAAAACGAGTTTTCTTTTGGGTGAAAAATTCACGTACATTTCCATTTTCAAAATCTTCAAATAATTTATTTTCTTTTAATAAAACAGTGACAATATATTGATTGGTATGAATAATTCCCAGTGGTAAAGTACGATATTTATTTTTACGGGAACGATCCACAAGATATGGAATATTTAATACAATCAGGGTTGCTTCTCCTTCTACTTCAACACGAGATAATTCTGATTCATCTAGTACTTTAGAAATCAAACGATGATCGATTCCTGTTTTCTCACATACTAATTTACTCTCTTCTAAAGTTGGTTGTACTAACTCAATCCAACAGTTTGGTTCGATTGTTTCTAGTGAATTTAATACGCCTGTTTCTAATTCTGTCTTATATATTTTCATCATAATACATCACCCTATTCTTCTCCATTATAACCTACTTTTTTACTTTTGAAAAGTGAGTGTATTCATTTTATCCAATAAGAAAGAAAGATTAAAATACTCTTTTTTAGATACTGTAAATAATGTGTCGTACGGTTTATGAATAAAATGATAATAAGTACGAAAATCTAGATGTCCTAAAAAGCGATATTTTCTTTTTTCTTGTTCTAATACATCAATCTCACGATATGGAATTACTAAAGATGGCCTACAGAGAAAGTGTTTCACACAAAAGCCATTTTGATAAACAATGATATGGCTGAACAATAAATCCAACAAATAATAAATACCAATGCTAAATAACATCATACCAATAACACATAATACCAATATATGCGTTTGAAAGAAAATAATTCCTAAAATTGCTACAAAAATACTAAATAGAAATAATAACCAATTTCTTTTATATAAAATACCTAGTTTTGAACCTAATGTTTGTTTCATATATTTTCCCCTTTTTTATTTGTTATGTGCATATTTTTTATGATTAAACAAAAAAAGATGAGAAAATCATCTTTTAGTATTTTTTTCTATATATTTTAATACAAATAAATCCAACAATGGTAATAAATAAAGATAAAGCTGGCATCATATATTCAGAAAGACGTATTTCTGTTTCTCTTGTTTGTGACAAAATAGGCTGTAAAGAAAATAGAAATAATAAAAAACCACATACCATCATTGCAATTCCTAACCAAAATAAAATTTTATTTAACTGTCTATTATTCCCCATAATTTCACTTCCTATCATTATTATTCTTTCCTTTTCGTTAAAAATACTCCTGCTAAAGCATAACGTTTTTGATTTACAATATACAAATATCCAAAAAAGCTAAATACAAAAGCACCAATAAAATTAACAACTAAATCATTCATTGTATCATTTAATCCAATATCTAAATAATGATCTACCTGAGCGATTGGTTGATTATTTTCATCATAAATAACTGTATGATCAATATGATCAATTACAACAACTTGATTCTTCTGTTCAGGATCTAAAGTCACTGTTTTAATTGTTTCAACATACTCATCTTTTTGCATATCTGTACCAAAATAACGATCCATACCATACTCAAAGAATTCCCATGCTACACCAATTGTCATTGAAAAACAAAAAGCAACAAGAGAAACAAAAATAGGAGATAACTTCAATTTATCTGTATTCTCATTTAATAAATAAATCAATGAAAATCCTACACTAGCTGCTAAAAAGCCATTGATGGTATGTAAAATATCATCAAAGTTATGAAACATTCCATAGAAATTATTTATTTCACCTAGTATTTCTGCAGAGAATATAAAGATAAGGATAATTACTTCTAACGGTGTTGGTAAATCAATTTTAAAGGTTTTCTCAATCAATACCGGTAATAAAAATAGAATTAATGATAAAATACAAAGTAGTGCATTTTCAATATTGCCATGCATCAATTCTCTAATCATACAAAGAATTACAAGCAATCTTAGTACTATATATACAGTAAATGAGACTGTACTACTCTCTTTATACAGATTTCTTAATTTTTTCATACTAACTCCTTACATCTTACGACATATTAAAGTGGCGTCCCCGATTGGAATCGAACCAACGACCTATTGCTTAGGAGGCAATCGCTCTATCCTACTGAGCTACGAGGACACATCTATATTTTATCACAGGACATCTATTTAGAAAATAGAAAAAAGACCATTTGGTCTTTGTTTTTTTACTTTAGAAAATTAAATAACAAGATAATGTAAAAATTTGTTAGATAACTAAATTTATATTGGAACGATTTACTAAATTCATAAGTTGCTACCGTTTTATCAACGAAGTTTACAATCCAACTCTCTAAATATCTTGGTACTAGGGTATTACTTGGAAACATATGACATTTAATAATATCTTCTTCTAATGGGCTAATTTCAAAATATGTTTTTGCATTTTCACAAGCTTCTCTTGGATGATTCATAAATTGATGAAGTTTTCCCTTCTTAGAAGTATCAGTTGTATTTTCAAAAAAATCATGTAATAAGCCAGCACGAGCCGTTTCTTTATAGTGTAATCCTAAACGACGTGCAATCTTATATGAATAGTAAGATACTCTTAAAGAATGTTCTAATCTAGTAATTCCTCCATGTTGAGCAATTTCTCCTACTCTTCCAAACTCGTCATGATTTAATATATCTTCTATCAAATGATAGTATTCATAATCAGATTTATATTTTACCATACATAAGTCCCTTCTATGAGTGCTACTATTACATTATATCACAATTTTGAATTTCCAATCATAATATTTTACTATTTTCCCTATTATTTTCCAACACACCCAAACGAAGCCTTATTTTACAACAAAAAAAGAAACTTTGCAAATTCAAGTGTCAAGTCACTTTAAGCAAAGTTTTCTTTTTTCTTCTGTTCTTCTTCTAGTAAAATTTGAATTGCATACTCACGATAAATCTGACTGTCCTCTTCTTTTCCTTCCTTTTTTGCTTTACGATACAAATAAGTATATATCATTAGTTGTTCATTTTTAGAAAATGCATCATAGTTTTTATTATTTGGAAGTGGTCTCATTCTGTAATGGTGAGAGTTTCGTCAGTTGGTTGTATTTGAACGTAAGTATTTCCATCATTTAATTTTACTTTAGAACCATCTAAGTATGTATAACTTGTTTTCGCTGAACGGCCATTTTTCTCCCATTTAATTGGTACTGCATAACCGTTTGTAATATAGTATCCATCTCCACTTGATACATCGTCGATATCCTGTCTACCATAACTATCAATACTATGGTTACTCATTTTTTGAATGATAATATTCTTAGTATAGTATTGTTCATGTGTTACTTTATCGACATGTGCTTGGTTATCCATACTTCTTAAGTAAACACCACGATTCGCATCATATGTATATCCTGTTGTATGGTAGTAAGAATAACGAATACTGATATTATTAGCAACCATTGCCCCTTCTTTTTGATCTAAAGAAATTGGATCGACACTATAATCAAAGTTTTCAAAGTCATCACTCGTCGTACGATATCCTCTATTTTTAGCTGCTTCTTTTAAATTATCGATACTCGTAAATACATTATGAGGGGCTGCTACACTACGGTCACGCCAATAGGCACTCTGGGCATTTGTAATCCCATTTAAATTATCTACACCTAATAAATCAATATCATTCTTAGCAAATTCACTCCAACCATAATGGCCATATACTGCATCATTCTCTAATGCATAATCTAGGAAATAATGTCTAGCACTTCGTACTGGTCCAATCAATTCCGTATCTTGATCTTTGAAAATAGCCATCATTCTAGTTAAGCCACCTTCGACAATAATCTCATAAGTTAAATAAGCATCTTGTAATCCCGCATGAGCTGTATAACCAACATTATTATCAATCATTACTGCATATGGTCTCTCATCACTATTCAAATCCAATATTTTCAATGTTTTTTTTGGTTTTGTAATTTTTTCAGCCACATCTTTCAATGGAGCCTCTTTTTGAAATACAAAAAAATATACTCCAATAACAATCGCTAATACAAATAATAAACCAAGTATAATCAGTCCTCTATTTTTTTTCTTAGTTTTTCGTTTTCTTCTTTGCATAGTTACATCTCCTAACGTTATTGTAACATAAAAGTTGGAAACAAGAATTTCCAACCTCTGCTTTTTTACATATCATTGTCAAGAAGATGTTAAGAATTATTGAAATAATTTTAATAACTCATCACTTGATAATTTTGATAATACCATCTCACTACGGTGTTCTCCTTCTATCATCAAATCACTTAATTCTTTTTTCTTTTCTTGTAAAGCTATTATTTTTTCCTCAATTGTTCCAATACTGATTAATTTAATTACTTCTACTGTTTTTGTTTGACCAATACGATGTGTACGATCTGTTGCTTGATTTTCAACTTGAGGATTCCACCATGGATCTAAATGAATTACTTCATCAGCACTTGTTAAATTTAAACCAGTACCTCCCGCTTTTAAAGAAATCAAGAAAACATTTGTATTATCAGAATTAAATCTTTTTACTAATTGCATCCTCTCTTCTGATTTTGTGGAACCGTCTAAATATAAATAAGTAATCTTATGATTTTCTAATTGTGGAATTAAATTCTTTAAGACAGATGGAAATTGTGAGAATAATAATATTTTATGATTGTTTTGAACCATCTCACCTAATATTTGTAACAATGTATCAAACTTACTACTACCTTCATGATAATCATCAAATACTAAACTTGGATCAATACAAATTTGGCGTAATCTAGTTAGTAAAGATAAGATATAAAATTGATTTTGAGAAATCGCATCTTTCTCTTTTAAATTCTCTATTTCTTGTTTTGCCTTATCCAACTCTGATACATATAATGCTTTCTGAGGTTCGTTTAATTCGACATATACTTTATTTTCTAGTTTTTCTGGTAAATCTTTCAAAACATCGTGTTTTTTTCTTCTTAAAATAAATGGATCTATTTGCTTTTTCAATTCCAAATAGCTTGTTTCGTCTTCTTCTAAAGAACCATATCGCTCTTTAAACATTGCCAAACTTCCTAAATATCCAGGCATTATAAAATCCATAATACTCCACAGTTCAAAAATAGAATTTTCTAAAGGTGTCCCTGTAAGTGCAAATTTAACACGAGCTTTTACTTGTTTAGTGGCAATTGCAGTATCTGATTTTGGATTTTTAATATTCTGTGCCTCATCCAAAATCATCGTATCAAACTGATACTGTAGATATTCATCTATATCTTGACGCAATAAGCCATAAGAAGTAATCAGTACCTGTGCTTGATCAATTTGTTTTATTTTTTCTAAGCGTCTATTTTTAATATCATTGACAATCATAATTGAAATATCTTTTCCAAACTTATGAAATTCATCTTCCCAGTTATATAACAATGATGTTGGGACAATAATTAAGATTTTAGCATCTTTCTTTTCTTGTAAACGATGTTTTATGTAAGTAATCGTCTGAATACTTTTTCCTAATCCCATTTCATCTGCTAAAATACCACCAAACTCACATTTAGAAATCATATATAACCATTGTACACCTATTTTTTGATATTCTCTTAATGTGTTTTCTTCTTCTTTGCTAAATATCAATGGATAATTTTTATATGTTTCAAAATTATGAATTAAATCATAAATACTTTGATCGATTTTATAATATTCAGGATCATCTAAATCACTTAACTTTAAACTCTGATATTTAGGAATTGCTATCTGTTCCTGCGCCATATCATTGGTATGAATTGCTAATTTTTGTTGTAAACCTAAAATCGTATCCAAGCCTTCATTATCTTCTAAGGATAAATAATCTCCAGATTTCATGCGATAGTATTTCTTTTTTTGTTTTACATTCTTTAATAATTCCTTGATTTCATCTTTCTCTACTCCTTCAATAGAGAATTGATAATTCATAATTCCATCAGAACTAATTTGAAATGTATTTTTTACTGCAGACTTTTTAAAAATATGTACTTTTTTTAAATTATTTGACACATAAGTATCATGCTTTTCTACAATCTCTTTTAATCCATGTTGTAAGAAATGACATGCTAGCTCAGGATCTTTGATTGTAAATATTCCTTTGCGATAAGATGGCTCGAATCCATAACGTTCCAATTCTTCTATATATCCTTGTTCTTGTTCCGGATTACGTATCACGTAAGTATCACCAATATAGTTTCGTGGACTTAAGATATTAATTTCTTCACTTCCATACTGTAATTTAATAAAAGAGACAATATCTACACCTTTTTTTTCAAAATAAAATTTACTATGTGGTAATTGAAATAAAAAATGAGTAGAAAGTTGTTCTTTTAAGTTAGGATTTAATTCACTTAATGTAATACAAAGTTCATTAGCAAAATTTTTATAATATTCTTTTGTAATTGTTACTTCACTACGCCTATTTTCTAACATTGTTTTTAAAAACAAAGCAGCTTTAGAAGAAATGTGAAATAACTGTCTCTGATAAATCATATATGTATAATCAGAAATAACTGGTTCTATTTCTAAATCAGAAAAATGAATGGTAAACTCTGATTTTTGTTCTGTAATATTCATAGGAATATGGATCATATCTAATGCTTTAACATTAGGAAGTGACTGTCTCATTGTTTCTAATGAAAAAGTTTTATCTTTTAATAATTTTAAGAATTCTAATAATGTATCATCTTTTAAAATAATATTTGGAGAAGTCTGATAGTAGGAATAAATACCGCCACGTTCTTTCATTTCAATATATAATTTCATAAAATGTAATATATTTTCATCCTGTTGACTAAATTGGTATTTCTCTGTATCAAATGTAAAGTATTTTCCCAATGAGATCTCATAATTTGGTTTGTGATAATTTAAAAGAAATGGGATTAATACTTTTTTTAACGAATATTTTTTATCGATTCCAATTTTTAAATTTACTTCATAAGTAATTGGCGTACTATCAATTTGTTTTAATTCAATATCTAATGAAATATTTTTTTTCTTCTTTTTCGGTAAAAATGTTTGAAATAATATTTCTTGAAAATGATCTTTTTCTTTTGGAAATTCAAATTCATCAAAATGCATAAAAATATCTTTGATTGCCAAAGCAATATGACCACAGTGTTCTTTATGACAAGTACAAGTTTTAGAACGAATATATTTCTCTTTAGAAACAACAATTTGAATGATTTCATGCTCATACATATAGATCATTTTTAAATCAGTATCTTCTAATGGTTCTATCTTTTTTAATTTTAGTTTGGTGTGATTTAAAGAAAGTGATGCGATATAACTATCCATTCCCACTAACTTTGTTATTTCTTCTACACGTACCACTCTCATAAACAACACCTCCATTCTTAAGTATACCATATAAACTTATTTTTTTGATAAAAAAGATATCAAATCAACATATTCAATATCTTTATAAACCAATTATCTCTTAAAATTAAAACTAGTATATTGTTTCATAGAATACTTGACCAGTATCCTTCTTATAATAGATGATGACTATCAAACTTTGTAAATAAAAAAAGAATACACTTTTGGTATTCTTTTTTTATTTATCTTCTTTATTTTCATAAGCCTCGTAAAAAATCGCATCTGGCTTTTTCTTGAAGATTGCTGAAATTTTTACAGCCATTTCATAAGTCAATCTTCTCTTTCCATTTTCGATTTGACAGTAAAAAGGTTTACTGATTCCAAGTTTTTCTGCCATCTCACGAGCTGTTAATTTCTTTTTCTTTCTTAATTCTTTTAATTTTAGGTACATACTACTTCTCTCCCTTACAAGCTCATTATAACACATTTTATACAAAAAGTCTACCATTAGTGTACTGTAATTATATACTAATTATGAGAGAATTAATATGTAGTACTTGGAAAATTTTACCATTTGGAGGATGTTATGATGACAAATATGGATATGGTGAGTCAATATGCAGTATTCAGTAACAATATTCGTACTTACCGTAAAGAAAAAGGGTTTACGCAAGAAGTACTAGCTGAAAAATCTGAATTGTCAATTTCTTATATTAAACAAATTGAATCATGTAAGGAGTATAAAAATTTGACATTAACGGCAATTTTAAAATTATCAAAGGCGTTAGATATACCTGTGAATCAATTGTTTTATGAAAAAAAGGAGAATTAAATTCTCCTTTTATTGTGCAACATTATGATAGATGTGATTTACATCTTCGCATTCATCTAGAAGATGAATTGCTCTTTCGAATGTTTCTTTATCTTCTCCTGTTAGTGTTACTTTTTCTTTTGGTAACCACGTAATCTCATCTACTTCAAATTCAATTTTTGGATCTACTTTATGAATTGCTTCTTTCATTGCAAATAACTCTTGTGGATCAGCATATGCCATAATCATACCATTATTCTCTTCGATATCTTTTACGTCAACATCATTTTCAATAAAAGCATCCATGACTTGTTCTTCATCTAATCCTTTAAATCCAATAATTGATAAGTTTTCGTACATATACATAACACTACCAATTGCTCCCATTTTAATATGACACTTATTTACTACAGCACGTACAGCACTTACAGAACGATTTACATTATCTGTTAAACACTCAACAATAATTGTAGAACCACTTGGTCCAAATAATTCATAACGAACTGTTTGATAAGCTTCATCTACTCCACTATTTACTTTATCAATCGCTCTGTTAATAATATCGTTTGGTACTTGTTCTTTATGTGCACGTTCTACTAAACGTTTTAAAACACTATTACTTTCTAGCTCTACTCCACCAGATTTTGCTGCTTGATAAATTTCACGTGCATACATTGAATATAATTTTGCTTTGGCAGCACCTGTCTTTTGAATACTTGCTTTTCTAACTTCATAAGCTCTTCCCATGTTCTCACCTTTTCCCTTTAAACCTATTATATTTTACTTGAATTTTCTCATTTTTTCAACACTTATTTTGTAACCGATTTAGAAAGTGCATCTTTTGCTGCTAAATTTTCAGCTTCTTTTTTGGAATGGGCAGTTCCTTCTCCATATACAATATCGTCTATTTTTACTTCAACTGTAAATGTTTTATTATGAGCAGGACCTGTTTCTTTCGTTACTACATATTGTAAAGAACGTTTATCTGTTTGTACTTGTTCTTGTAATATTGATTTATAATCATCAAAGAAGTCTAATGATTGATCTTCCATAATTGGTACAATATATGTTTCCATAAAATGAGCTACTTCTGGATAGCCTTTATCTAAATAAAGAGCACCTAAAAAGCTTTCGAAAATATCTGCGACAATCGCTTTACGATACATACCTCCGTTTTCTAATTCTCCTTTTCCAAGTCTTAAGTCTTCATTTAAACCAAGACGCATAGAATATTCAAACAAGGCATTTTCACAAACCAAATGACTTCTTTTTTTAGTCATTTCGCCTTCTTCCATATCTTTTTTATGATATAGATAATTACTGACAAAAAGTTCTAAAACCGCATCCCCTAAATATTCTAATCGTTCATAACTTTCTGTATTCATTTCATTGGCATAAGATGTATGCGTAAATGCAGTTTCATATAACTCTGGTTGATTTGTTTGAATCTTTAACTTTTCTAAGCTTTTCATATTATCACCACATCCATTGTATCACAACTCTAATTATGCCCCAACCTTTTTTTCATATGTTTTTTATTTTCAATATAAATATTACTCTTTTATCAGATAAAAAAATAGTGCTGGTTTACATTGGAAGTAGATTCTAGTATAATGTTGATGTATGAGAAAATTAATAATACGTATTATTTCAATTTATCAAAGTATGCCTCTATCTAGTCATGGACGCTGTAAATTTGTTCCAACTTGTAGTGATTATATGAAAGAAGCAATTACAATTTATGGTGTTTTAAAAGGAGGATGGCTTGGTTTAAAAAGAATTATGAGATGTAATCCTTGGAATGCAGGAGGATATGATCCCGTACCACAAAAGGGAGTGAAAAAATGAAGAAAAAAATATTACTTAGTTTCTGTTTATTATTAGGTGTTTCTCTTTTTACTGGCTGTTTTAAAAGAGATAACTTAGAGGATATACAAATTACTACTACATCATATCCAATACGATATATTACAGAACGATTATATGGAGAATATAGTACAATTGATAGTATTTATCCAATGGGAGTTAATATTCAAAATTATGAATTAAATAACAAGCAGATTAAAGATTTTAGTAAGTCAAGTATTTATATATTTAATGGTTTGTCAAAAGAAAAAGACTACGTAATTCAAATGTTTGACTATAATAAAAATATTAAAATCATTGATACTTCGATGAGTATGGAATATTCTAATGAAGTAGAAGAATTATGGCTAGATCCATCTAACTTCCTAATGTTAGCACAAAATATTAAAAATGGACTGCAAGAATATATCGATGATCCATACTTAAAGAATCAAATTGAAGAGAAATATGAAGAATTAAAAGTAGATGTTTCCAACATCGATGCTAGTATTAAACTAGCTGCTGAAAGTGGATCTAATAAAACAATTGTCGTTTCAAATGATTTATTTAAATTTTTAGAAAAATATGGATATACAGTAATTTCTTTAGAAGAAAATAATAATTTAACGGATAAAACAGTAGCTGATGTAAAACAAATGATAGAAAATGATCAAATTAGTTACATTTTCTTAAAAGAAAATGAAGATGCGAATGGAACCATTCAAAAACTAATCAAACAAACAGGGGTTGAAACATTAACATTAAAGACATTATCTAATATTACAGAAGAAGAAAGTGAAAATCATCAAGATTATATTTCACTTATGAACGAAAATATTGAAACATTGAAACAAGAATTATATGATGAATAATATTGACTTATCAAGCATATTATGGTAAAGTTAATTGCAGAGCTTTTATTAAGGAGGAATATTATGGCAAGAAAAGTAACAGCTAAAAAGCCATTATTTGGAAACGCTAGAAGTCATGCCTTAAATGCAACTAGAAAAAAACAAGGAGTTAATTTACAAAAAGTAACAATTAACGGAAAATCAGTTCGTGTGAGTGCAAGAGAACTTAGAAGTTTGAAAAAAATGGCAAATAACTAATATAAAAAAAGAGAATCAAATCGATTCTCTTTTTTGGTATCTATCTATTCCCTGCTCTACTTGATATTTTGTTCCAATAAAAATACCAAGTGCTAGAATACAAATCCATATACATATAAAGATAGGAATACTTTTTTCAAAGTGAAATCTAGCCATAGAACCAATATCATCTAACCTCATACTCAGTAAACTCATTAAGAAAATACTAATTAGAACACTTTCATTACATCCTACAAAATAACGTAATATAATCGTAAGAATTCCTAAACATAATCCATATAGTACTTTACCCGATGTTGTAGTTGGTGTCGACATTTGATCTGTTGCTAGAAAAATAGCTCCAAATAACAATCCTCCACTGATTACTTGATAGATTGGATACCAATATCCGAACTTAGAAAATAGTCCAATAAAGGCACTCATACCAAATACGGTTAAAATATAAGTAACTGTAATTTCCCATTTAATTGCTTTTTTATAACACAAATATAAAAATGCCAAAATGAGTAAAATGGAACAAGTAATACCAAGTCCTCCAGGTACATTACCTATTAAGAAATCTAATAATCTTCCATAAGGTTGTACTAATACTTGATACCCACTCAACTGACCATTGGTAATCATTGCTTGTCCCGCTGTATCAACGAATTGTTTTTGTTCATAGGCATTATAATATATATTTCCCTGTGAAAACAACATATTACCCAGTAAAATAATTAAAGCTCCTATCATAATTGGATTGACATATTTTTTGAGTGGTTCACAACTTTCCAAAACAGCCATGATGAGACTAGATATAATGACTAGATAAAATGGTGTTTGAATTGGCAATAATAACGAAAGTATTAAGCTAGCATCGAGGATGTGGAACCATTGATATGGATTTGTTTTTTCTTTTTTTATTTTCTGGAGCACAAAGTGCATAATCATACTAGTTATAACTACAGAAATAATTAATATGATTGGTAAGCACATTTCTTGAAAAGTCATATTATGATGAAGATATGGATATATTCCATTTTTTACCCAAGCAAATAAAACAAGAGGAATTAATGCAATGAGAAGATAAAAAGATAGATGTCTAGCTTTTACTTGACTTTTTATAAATGGTCCATCTTTTAATACAAAAGCTTTCATTTTTCTTCCTCCTTTAATCGTTGTTTAGCAAGTGCGATTTGTTTTCTAACATTGCGATTAGAAGGACAAATATAAGAACATAATCCGCATCCAATACAACGCTCTACTTCTAATTGTTTTAATTTTTTCCAATCTTTTTTACGATATGCTTTATCAATTCCGGTCGGATTTAATTTAGCTGGGCATACAGTAGCACACTTACCACAGCGAATACATGGTAAAATTGTCTCTTCTTTTTCATGTGGGAGTGCTAAAACGCAGTTGACTTCAGGAGAAAGAGCAAGATTATCGTTTGCTAAACTATTCCCCATCAATGGTCCTCCAGCAATGAATTGTACTTCTTCAATGGCTTGATATCCAATAAAAGAAGTAATGATATCTTTAGCCAATGTACCAATTTTTACTTTTACATTACATGGTTGTTTAAAACCTTCTCCTGCAAATGTAATAACTCGTTCAATCATTGGTTTATGGTATTTTAATGCTTCATAAATGGCATATATGGTCGATACATTATTGACTACAATACCTTTTTCTAAAGGGACATCGTTATAATTCGTATGACATAATTCTCTAACTAATCTACGTTCCCAACCCATTGGATAAATATTAGGCATGACTTTTACCTTAATATTTAAATAAGTTCCAATAAAATTATTTAATTTATGAATTAATTCTGTATTTGATTTTGAAACAGCAATAATTGCACGATCAATATGGTTGATTTCCATAATCGCATCAACTGTTTCCAATACCTCTTCACATTTTTCCATCATAAGTGCAGTATCAGATGTAATATATGGTTCACATTCGACAGCATTTACAATTAATGTATGAATCTTTTTATCCGTATTGTATTTAATATAAGTTGGGAAGCCATCTCCCCCTAGTCCGACAATTCCCGTATCTAAAATTGTCTCGAGAAACGTTTCTTTCGTATATTGATTTAATTTCTTTTTAGTCATTGGTTCTGCATAAGTTTCTTTTCCATCGTTTTCTATTTTTACGCAGCGTACCATTTCTCCCGTTACATATAATTTTTTTACAATTCCTACAACATGCCCTGACACACTTGAATGAATTGGTACTTTATTAGCCCCTTTTCTTTTACCAAGAACAGTACCAATTGCGACATAGTCACCTTTTTTTACAAAAGTAGTAACATTTTCATCTCTGCCACTGGCAAGAGGAATATAAACATATTTTGGTGTTAGATATTCTGTAATAGCAAGATTTGACATTTTTTTTAAGTCAGATAGTTTATATCCCATGTTTTTGCCTCCATTCCATTAGTTTCATTATACATGTTTTTAGGACAAAAAAAAAGAGGAAACCTCTAGTTTTTTTGGCTCTTTTCGTATTGTAATTTCATTGTTTTTAGTGTTTCTATAATTGCTTTCTTATTATCGTTCATAATATTTGTATAAACACAATCAATGCTATCTACAAATTGAGAAAGAGGTGTTGCACGTATATTTCCAAGTTCGATTAAAAGTGTCCCTGGCAATATCTTTTTTAATACATAATCCATAGTAGTTTCTTTATGATTTGATAATATTTTATATCCTGTGTATTTTTGATAAGTAATTGCTACTGTTTCATTATATTCTGTATAATTTTTACCATTATCTCTTTTTATTTTTTCTTGATTTTCATCTAGATAATATATTAAATTACCACAAGCATGATAAATAAAAGAACCGATTACTTTCTCTTTTTGCAGTAGTGTCTGATAGAGATTTAAGAGAGCACCATTTTCTGGTTCTAATTGAAATTTAGGGGGAGTATAAGGACATCCAATGGGCCCAGGTGATGTCATAGAAATTTGGTTTAAACGTAACTCATGATATACTGGTTTTCTTAAAATCATTTCTTTTTCATATCTTGGATGCCATACATTGGCATTTAAATCAACACCTACTCCATTACTAGACCATTGGGCCATAACACCTTTAGGAAGATGTTGTTCTTGAATAATTTTATGAATACTTTTCCTTAATTTTTCATGTCTTTTATCAATACACTCAGGTGTTGCATAGCGAAACATCCACATCTGTAATTTGTCATCTTGATCTTGTTTATCTAATACATAATTATCTTCTACTTTAGCATTCATGAAATATTGAATACAAAATAGTTCTTCCCAGAAAGGAGTTGTTTCTCTTGGTATGATTGTACGAATTGCACTTGTAAGTACAATCGTTCCTTCGGGATTTAAAATAGGAATAAAATGTAATGTATAAACATTTGGATCAACCACCTCAGGATTGGCTTCTAAATACTCCATAAATTGAATTAGAAAGCAATTGGTAATAAGCTCCACCGCATGTGTTCCAGCCGTTAAAATAGCGTGATAAGGCCCATTTCCATAGGTAAAATGACGGATCGGATAATCAAACGTCGTTCTTCCAATTTCTTTTTGCTCTATACATACTTTTAAACGATCTAAACGTTCATTCATCTGTTCATAATCTAAAATACGAGAGTCTTGATAATCACCAATCAAATGACCCTTTCCCTTTTTATGCTTTATCATATGTTTCACCTATTTTATTATAACATATTCTTCTTTTTTTTATAAGAAAAAAGGAAGCGATCCATTTAGGCAACCCTTCCTTTTTTATTGAATCATGAAACTGACCCCTTTCTTTTCATTTTTTACGGTCACTTCATAGCCACAGAAAGCCAGTGTCTCACGAACGATAGAAAGTCCTAGACCAAATTGACCATTAATTCCTTTTTTATACGGTGAGAAAATATTTTCTAAATCTTTTTCGCTCAATTTTGGCCCATCATTATAGAATGTCAGTTTACTTCCCTTTACCGTTACTTTGATTTCTTTTTCTGCATATCTTACAAAATTACTTAAGATATTATCGACAACAGCTTCCCACATATCATAAGTACCTTTCATAATGGTTTCTGTCTTTTGGGTATATACAGTCCATTTCACATCAGGCCTTATATTTTTCATCTTTTCTACCGAGTTATAAATCACTTGTTGCACATTGACTTTCTCTACTGTTAAATCTTTGCGTTCTTTAAAGTAATTTAGTTTATTTAAATATAGTAAGGAGTGTACTTTTAATTCTAATTTATTTACTTGTTCTTCAATTACTTTTAATCCTTGAGGAACAGTTTGAACACCATCTTGTATCGCTTCTATATATGATTTTATGACAGTGAGAGGAGTTTTAAAATCATGTGATATATTTTGATACATCTGGTTTTTATAATTTTCTTGTTTCTTTAAATTTTCACGCATTGTATCAATGGCAACAGATAATGCTTTTAATTCATCATCTTCATCATATGTATAGGTGTCATCATAATCATCATTTGACAAATTATCTACTTTTTGTTTTAAGTGTTCTATTTTTTTGACTAATTTTCTAGACCATAGGAGTAATAATCCAGATATAATTAGCAATGTAATTAGTAAAATAGGAAATATAGTATACAGTATATCTTTTCTCATATCTGTGATATAAGAATCATCAGTTAGAGATATTTTAGTGACAAACTTATTATAAGAGGTATTGTAATAATATGTTTGTCCCTTATATTGAAATTTTCCGAAATCATTATCAATTTTACTTAAAATCTCAGTCGGTTCGACATCAATTACTTTGGAGAAATTTTCCGAAGAGATTACTTCTTTTTGGCTTGTGATATAGAGGTATGCGACATCACTACCAATTTCATCATCTCCAATTTCATAATCAATTAGTTCGAGTGGTTGTTTTAAATATTGGTAAATATTATTCTCATAAATAGGTGTCAATACTTTTGGGAGGAGTATACCAAGAGCAATGAATATAATCCCACAAATGAGAATTCCGATTGATATTAACTGACGATTTAAATCGTATTTTAACTTCTTTTTCATAGGAATCGATATCCAAATCCATATAATGTATTAATATGTATATTTGGCATCTTCTTACGAAGTCTTCTAACTAAATCGTCTACCACACGATCACTACCAAAATAATCTGGCCCCCATACCGCTTCTAAGATATCCTCACGACTAAATGATTTGTTACGATTTTGTAAAAACATTAATAATAAGTCAAATTCTAATGTTGTTAATGATACTTCTTCTTTTCCATCGTAAACAGTTCTTTTATCTAAATCAATGGTATAATTTTCATAAGTTACTTTTTCCGTTGATTTTAAATAAACACGTTTCATAATATTATTAACACGTAACACGAGTTCCTTAGGGGAATAAGGTTTCGTTACATAATCATCACTTCCTAGTTCTAAACCAATAATCTTATCTAAATCTTGATCTCTGGCTGATGTAAAAATCACTGGAACAGTACTATCTGTTTCTCTGATTTTTTTAATAATATCATATCCACTGACATTATCACCTAGCATAATATCTAATATCCATAAGTGAACAGGATTACCTACATAGTCAAGCGCACTTTTTCCATCATAGAAGTTAAGCACCTCATAGCCTTCACGTTCTAAGTAGGTTTTCATCAGATCATTTAGGTCTTTCTCATCTTCTACAAAGCAAATCTTATACATAATAACACCTCTACATTAGTATATCAAATCTCATATTCTTTTTCTACATTATCACTACCCTTTCATAATTTTTTAGGAGTATATTTTCTATCTATTGATTATTATTTTGTAAGTTCATTTTGTTGTTTTTTCTACCCTTTCTATCACCTCCTTGATTTCATTCTATAAAAACATTGTGGTTAAATTTCTAGAACTTTGTGGGAAATTATGGTAAAGAAAAAAACATAAAAAAAGAAGCATAGCTTCTTATTTATCGACACAAGTTCCTTCTCCTGGTTTTGAACCTTCTACATATACTTTATCTACTAAATTACAACTGGATTTGGTCATAGAATCCTGTAAGTAACCACCTAATACTTTTACAATTCCTACAACAATAACACTAATAACAGCTATAATTAAAAGATATTCAACTAAAGCTTGTCCTTTACGATTCAATCTATTCATGTGACCCTCCCAATACTATTCTTTATATTAATAGTTTATAACGAAATGAATTGTTTGTCAATTCACTTTTTGTATGTTATGATAAATTTGGTGATAAAATGAAAATATTAAGTAAAGATAAAAAAATAGATATTCATGTTTGTATGAACTTTCAAAATCGTTTTCTAGGTTTTATGGGAAAGAAAGAAATTCCTAATTACGGTCTATTCTTTCCTCGCTGTCATAGTATTCATACTTGCTTTATGAAATTTCCCATTGATATTTATATTGTCGATTACAATAATATTATTTTATATTGCAAGAAAAATGTAAAGCCATGGAAATTTATATTTCACAAGAAGGGATATGGGACTTACGAATTCCCATGTGGTATGACTAAGTATCAAGTAGGAGAAAGAATCAAACAGATTGCTTAATCTGTTTTTATTTTGGAAAAAACTTTTGCGATGTCATCATGAATTACCAAAGTAGCTTTTTGATCTAAAGATGTTTCATCTTTATTAATAACAACTAAATTCTTACCGTGAAAAAATTGCACTAAGCTATTGGCTGGATATACAGCTAAAGATGTCCCTCCGACAATAAATGTATCACATTTAGAAATTACTTCGATTGCTCTTTCAAATACACCATTGGGAAGTGGTTCTTCATAGAGAACAACATCTGGTTTAATAATTCCCCCACAAGAACATATATAACTTTTTTCAATTTCTTCTAAGGAATACTTTTTATGACACTTCATACAAGTATTTTGGTGGACTGTTCCATGGAGTTCTAATACGTTTTTACTACCTGCCATTTGGTGTAATCCATCAATATTTTGCGTTACAACCATCTTCAACTTGCCTCTTTGTTCAAGTTCTGCTAATTTTTGATGACAAGCATTTGGTTTTGCTTCTTTATGAATCATTTCTTTTAAATAAAATTGAAAGAATTCTTCTGTATGACGCATAAAATAAGTATGAGATAACATAATTTCAGCTTGATAAGGATACTTGTGATAAAGACCAGTATCACTTCTAAAATCGGGAATTCCACTAGCTGTAGATACCCCTGCTCCCCCAAAAAAGACTATATTATTACTTTCATTTATTATTTCTTGCAATGTTTTCATATTCTCACCTTCTTTTCTATTGTAACACAAAAAAAGAATAGTAAGTTCTATTCTTCATATTCAAATTCAAAATCTAAGATTCTAACATAATCACCATCTTTTGCTCCGCGGTTTCTTAATTCATCTTCAATCCCAAGTAATCTAAGTTTACGAGATAAACGGATATAAGCTTCTTCTGATGAGAAATTCATCATTCTCACATATCGTTCAATTTCTTTACCACGAATAACCCATGTATCATTGTCTTTCATAATCGTAAATGGTTCTTCTTTTTCATATTTATAAACAACATGTTTTTTGGCCTTTACACTATCTTCTAATGGTTGCTTTTGGATGTGATCTAACATATCAGCTAATACTTCTATTACTTGATCTAATCCTTGGTTCATAGCAGCACTGACTTCATAAATTGGTAAATCTACTTTCTGTTTAAACTGTTCTAATCGTTCTTTCGCACCTTCAATATCCATTTTATTAGCAATAATAATCTGTGGCTTTTTCAATAAATTTTCTTTAAAGTTCTTTAATTCTTCTTGAATCGTGATGTAATCTTCATATGGATCACGCATTTCATAACCACCCATATCAATTACATGAGCAATGACTCTTGTTCTCTCAATATGTTTTAAGAAACGATCACCCAATCCTTCTCCGAGAGAAGCACCTTTAATTAATCCTGGCAAGTCGGCAACGACAAAAGAACGATGACGAGAAGCACGAACAACCCCTAAGTTTGGTTTTAAGGTTGTAAAGTGATACTCGGCAATCTTTGGTTTAGCAGCACTAATCATAGATATAATAGTTGATTTTCCAACACTAGGAAGTCCAACTAAACCAACATCCGCTAGTAATTTTAATTCTACTTTCACTCTTTTTTCTTCTCCTGGCTCTCCATTTTCACAAATACTAGGAGCGGGATTAGAATGAGTTGCCAAAGCCATATTACCACGACCACCACGGCCTCCACGAGCAATAATAGCCTGTTCCTTATTTTGTGTTAAATCAGCTATTACTTCTCCTGTTTCAAGATCTGTTACAACTGTTCCAACAGGTACTCTGACAATCACTGCATCCCGACTTTTACCATGCATCCCCTTGCCCATACCGTTTTCTCCACGAGGGCCTTTAATTTGTTTTTGATATCTTAAGTCTAATAAGGTATTTAATCCTTCATCTGCTTCAAATATAATATCTGCTCCATGGCCTCCATTTCCTCCAAATGGACCACCCATCTCTACATATTTTTCACGACGCATAGCCATGCATCCGTTTCCCCCGGCTCCAGCTAATACATCGACAATGGCTTCATCTACAAACATAAAAACCCTCCTTTTCTAGTTTTTATTATACACGAAAGTATTTAAAAATACTATTTTTAATGACAAAAAAATAGTATTGCTACTATTTTCTGTTTGAAAATACAGTACTAGCTACCAAAACTACAATAACTATCACTGCAACGATGATAATAATGTTCATGTTCTTCTGACCAGAAGTAGTTTTTTGTACGACGGCTAATGTATTTATCAAATTCAATGTTTTCATTTAAAACATCCCCGCGATCATAATACACATCGGAATTAAATTGTAGAAGAATTTAATGAACATAATCAGTACAATATTATCGTGATTCTTAATATACATTGTCGCAAGTGCAGCAGATACTGCAAAATATGATAATGCATCAGTAAGTAAATATGGGCTGTTCAAATCTCCATAAATAACATTCATAACAGCATATATTAAACTACTAGATATAACAAATAATACATCATTTGGAATTACTTTACGTAATGATTGCTTGAATAATAACTCCTCGGCAATTACACCAAACACCATTGCTTTAAATAATGTATAAGCAAATGAAATCTGTGACAAATTATAAATAGATGTTGTATTATCGTCACTAATTGTATTAGATGGCACTAAGGCTTCACCAATCATTCCTACGATCATATTAACTGCAAATAGTAAAATAACACCTATCACTACTTTACCAATAAATTTACGTTTACTTTGATCAAGATTTTCTAAACTATCTTTTAAATCTTTATAATATAAAACCATCATTCCTATTAAGAATAGAATATCTCCAGTAAACATAGTAATAATTCCATTATGAATATTTAAGGCTGCAAATATTGCTTGAAAGACACTATTGTATATTAAGTAAATAATAAAAACTATAAATACTTTTAATAGTTCTGTCATTTTCCCATTTTTCAATCTTATCACTCCTATCTTAAATTCATTGTAGCAAAAAGATGTTCTTTTTTCAATGACAAATGAAAACGAAGTGTAAAGTTCAAAAAATTATTTAAAAAGTATTGCCAGATTACTAGTTTTTGTTATAAAATAAAATTCCCGGCACTAAAAGTACCGGGAACTAGTCAACATTAACTATTCTATATCATTCCAGTGTATATACGTTTGGTTAATGTCCCTATTAGAAAAATCTAGTTAGCCATCTCCACATAGACTTTCACCTCCTACCCTTTTTTATTCTCTCTTCACACCTAAAGTATAGCACTTTTTTTAGAAAATATCAATCATTTTCTGATTTTTTTGATGCGCAAAAAGAAGTATTACAACATACTTCTTTTTTTCTCTTATTTCTCAATGCTTTTTATCTTGTAGGATAAACACTTGCTTGTTTTTTATCTCTACCACGACGTTCAAATTTTACATATCCATCAATTGTAGTATATAAAGTATCATCTTTTCCAATCTTAACATTGTTACCTGGATATACTTTTGTACCACGTTGACGGTATAAAATAGAACCAGATGTTACGAATTCTCCATCACTCGCCTTGGCACCAAGTCTTCTACCTGCAGAATCACGTCCGTTCTTTGTAGAACTTTGACCTTTTTTATGGGCGAATAATTGAATATTTAATTTTAATAATTCTAGCATGAGGACACCTCCTATTTTCTATTTATTCTTATATTTTTTGGATAATCTGAAGCAAGTTCTGTTAGTAGTGCAATTAAATTATCTAATAATAAATCAATTATAGAATCATGTTTTAATACCGTTACTGTCACATGAATCGTATCCGTATCTTCTTGCTCTACTATTATCGCATCTTTCTGATATCTTAATATGGCATTCACACTCGTAATTAAAATACTACTAGCACTTGCACAAACAATATCTTTGCCACTTACTTCATATTCTGAATGACCATTTAGTGAGATTTGTTGAATGTCATTCTTCTTTTGTTTAATGATTACTTGAATCATATTACTTTACTTTAATAGACTTAATAACAACCTTTGTATATGGTTGACGGTGTCCTTGTTTCTTACGGTATTTATTCTTTGGAACATATTTAAATACTACAATTTTCTTATCTTTACCGTGTTTTACAACTTCACCTGTTACTTTTGCGTTTGATAGATATGGATTTCCAAATGCTCCATCTACCATCAATACTTTGTCGAAATCAACTTTACTGCCAACTTCTGCATCTAATTTTTCAACGTAAAGTTCTGTACCTTCTTCTACATAGTATTGCTTTCCACCAGTTTCGATAACAGCTTTCATAATTTCCCTCCTTACAATTCTAAGACTCGCCTAAAAGGTAACAAATGTTTTAAAACCTTGTTCGTGCGGTTGTAGCAACCAAAGGGGTACTACACAATATAAAATTTTAACAGATAAATCCTTATTTGTCAAACCATTTTTTCAAAATTGTCCCTTCGCTGATCCAATTATTTTGAAATAAAAATACATGACTTCTCTCTCGCCTCATTTTCTTTAAATTTAATTTCTTTACTTTTAAGTATTTAGAGAAATGTATATGTTCTAAATAACGTTCTAATAAAAATTTATAAAAAGTAAATGGTAACTTGTGATATTCATCCCATATTTTTTTTAATAAAAAGAATAACATACAATAAAAGACAAAGTTTTGCGGTAGCATACAAAACAAGAATATAGAAAGAAAGCAAGATATCCATAATATTGTTTGATAGCTGTGATAAAAAGAGATATATCGTTCGAGAAACAATAATACTAACTTTGAACCATCTAAAGGATAAATAGGAAGTAAATTAAATAAGAGAAACGATAGATGAAGTGTTAAAAAATATGATTTATCTATAACAGGAGCCAGGAGTAAATAAGCTAATGTTTGAAAAATTGGACCCATGATTGTAATTACTAATTCTTCTTTCATGGGCCTATTTAATGTTTCTTCGAAAATTGTTAATCCTCCAAAAGGTAAAAGCATTATTTTTTTTATATTCCAATGATAGTATAGGGCTGCTAAAATATGTCCTAATTCGTGAATAAAGAAAAGATAAAATAATAAAAGATATGGTTTGATAAAACCAGTCATAAGGGCAATCCCAGTACAGAGAAAAAAAAGAGGATGAATGTATATCTTTTTAACCATTAATATATTGTTTATAATCTAGTACAGATCCATCTTTTTTAAATACTAGAAATAATTTCTTTCCATCAGCTTCTCCTAAAGCACTACCCTTTTCAACATAATCGTATAATTTAACACTTAAGTTTTTTACATTTCCATACCAACAATCAATACCATTGGCCTGTTGGACAATTAAGGTATTTCCATACCCTTCCTTTTTACCAATAAACACCACAATACCGCTTTCTAAGGAAGGAATGAGTAAATCATTGTCGACCGTTAATTTCACCCCATCCTGATACTTTTTCTCCCCTTTATAGGTCAATTTTTCTTGAAAGACTGCTTTTGTTGGTTCCTCTACTAATTGATCAAAAAAAGGAATGGGACTACCAAAATATTTTTGATATGTTTGATTCACAGTAGCAAAGCTAAAATTCTTTTCAAAAACATATTCGTAAAACTGACTCTTCCAACGAGGATTTTTCTTTAATAAAATGAAACATAATAATGTAATAATCACACATAAAGAAAAACGTATGATAAATGATGTAATCTTTTTTTGATGTCCCTTTTTAATAATAGTCGTTTTATGTTGTCTTTTTCTATCCTCACTATATTGATGTTTCTTTTTCATCTCTTTTTTGACACGTTCAATATCCATCCTATCACCTAATTAGATATATGAAAAAAAGATGGAAACATTCCATCTAATCGATTTTTGTAATGTGATATTTCTGTGAAACATAATCTGTAATTCCATATAAAATAACTGCATATACAACATTTAATAACAAACTTGTCGTAATTCCTCTTCCTAGCGCAAACCAAGAGAAAGGTAAATAACCGATAATTACTAATACAAAAAAGGAAATAGAACGATAAAAAGCAATTGCTAAAACAGTCATAAGGGCTACATTGAAATAATTATTAGAAAGCATATAATTCATCTTCGTAATAAAATATGCTGTCATTAAAAAGAGAAATAAATTTAAAATCAATGTATCTGTAAAAACAATATCGTAAAATAACCCTAGTATTGCCGCTACTTTATAGTAATTAGAACGATCTTTTTTAAAGTAAGGGTAAATAATCACAAGAGCAACAATTGTAAAAAGTGGAAGAAACAAATTACTATTAATAGAAACAAAATTACTAACTAAACTTTCTAAGAAGAAAGAAAGAATTGTCACAATAATTGCTAACTGCATCGTTATGCCTTCCTTTTCAAAATTGTAACAAAACTTAAATCGTCATAATCGACATTACTTGTAACTTCCACTGTTTTTGCTAAATCAAAATTATCTGTTGTCACTCTTTTTACGGTACCAACGACAATTCCACTTGGGAATGAATCTCCCATTCCTGTTGTTGTAACGACAGAGTCTTTTGGTATTTCTGTATTATCACTAATTCCCTCTACGATAAAAGTTCTCTTCTTTTTATCATAACCAGATAATAAACCGTATACAAACTTATCCCCAACTTTAATTTTCACAGAAGTTTTATTATTCACATCATCACTTGTAATTAATTTTACTGTACTATTAAAGTTAGTTACTTTTGTTACTTTGCCAATTAACCCTTCACTGACAATAACAGGCATATCTTTTTCTACCCCATTATAACTTCCTTTATCAATGGTAATGGTATTATACCAATAACCTAAATTACGATTGACAACTGTTGCATTTAAATAACTACTTTCCGATAATGTCTGATTCAATCCTAATGTCTTTTTTAAATTTTCTACTTCTCGTTCTAATTCTTCTTTTTCACTTTGAATTAAGTCCGTTTCTTTTACTTTCTTTTCTAATTCTTTATATTTTTCATACAAATCTTGTTTTTCACTATGTTCTTTCATCTTATCTTTGACAAATTCAACTGGTTTGTAAAGAATTTTAGTAACTGCTAAAGTCGCATCTTTAATGGATTTTTCAAATGGACTTAAATTTTCTTTATTCATAATAATCGCATTTGTGATTCCTAGTACTAAAGCTACCACGAACACTGCAATCAAAATTATATATTTTTTATTGATCGTCTTTTTCTCGTACATAAAATCACCTTTATTCATTATAATATAAATCAATTATTTTTTAAAGTGCTATTCGATTATTTTCAAAAAAACTATAGTATTTATCTTCTCCAATAATAATATGATCGATCACTTCTATTCCAAGCATTTTTCCTACTTTGACAAGTTGTGATGTAAATACCATATCTTCTTTACTTGGTAACACTTCTCCGCTTGGATGATTATGAATACATATAATCGAACTAGCACTCACTTGATATGCTTCTTTAAATACTTCACGAGGATGTACTAAACTACGGTTTAATGTTCCAATAAACAGTACTTTTTCATGAATGAGTTTCTTACTGACATCTAAATAAATACAGATAAAGTATTCTTGTTTTAAAGTTCCAATTTTATCTTGATAATAAGAAGCAACTTGATAGGCATCTTCAAATTTCTGAAATAAAATAGACTTTTTTTGTAAGACTCTTTTTCCTAATTCTATGGCTGCTAAAATAGTACAAGCTTTGGCATTACCAATTCCTTTCATATGCGCTAAAACTTGATATGAAGTATGTTGTAATGCTGAAATACTTCCTAATTCTTTTAAAAGATAAGAAGCTAATACTTTAGCACTCATATCTCTTGTTCCTGTTTTTAATAAAATAGCTAATAGCTCTTCGTTCGATAACTGCTCGCTTCCATAACGAAGTAAACGCTCTCTCGGCCTTTCATCTTGCGGTATTTCTTTTATCTTTAAATTCAATCTCACTCCTCCTTATAACTTTCTAATATTTTTTGATTAATTTCATTAATTGTTTCTTGATCACTTACTTTCATTAACATCTCATCCAAAGTATTTAACTTTTCCATATATTCTTGATTTTTAATATATCCTTCCTTCTTATAAGTAACATACCCGAAAGATTTAAAATAATCCTGCAACTTAACTACATTTTCTTCTTTACTAGTAACACCAATATAAACATGATATTGATTATCCTCGATACGATAAATATAATATGGAAGGCTCAATACACTTTTCTTCATATTTTCTTCATTGGAATAAACTCCATACTGTAAATAATATACTTTTAAAGAATTTGTGGTTTGAAAAACACTTTTCGTTTCACTTGTCGTATGATATTCATCACACATTGTTTTTCCAATTACAGATCCGATTACAATTGATAATACCACAGGTACAAGATATGCTTTTTTCATAATATCACCATCTTTATTATGCCATGGGAATTGTTCCTTTTTTGTCATATTTTAGATAAAAAAAAGAATCAATATGTATTGATTCTTACTGATTTAAATATTCAATTACTTTTTCGTTTAATAAATCAATCGTAATTTCTTCTTTTTCACCACCACGTTTTTTGATTTCAATCATTCCTTCTCCAGCTTTTTTACCAACTGTTACTTGTACTGGAATACCAATTAATTCCATATCTTTAAATTTAACACCTGGTCTTTCATTACGATCATCATAGATTACTTCAAAGCCCATACTTTCAATTGTCTGATATAATTGATCTGCAATTTTCTTTTGAACCTCATCTTTTGGATTAATAACAACTAAAGCAATTTCAAATGGCGCAATTTGGACTGGCCAAGCAATTCCCATATCATCTGCTCTTTGTTCAGCAATAGAAGTCATAATACGAGCTAGACCAATTCCATAGCATCCCATAACCACTGGTTTTAATTGATTATGTTGATCCAAGTAATTTAGACCCAGGCTCTCTGAATATTTCGTTCCTAATTTAAATGTATTACCACATTCAATTCCTTTTTTAAATGTTAATTTTGCACCACATTTAGGGCATAAATCACCTTCTTGAACGTTAATAATATCTCCCATTTTTTTCACTTTAAAGTCTTTTAAATTTACGTTTTTATAATGGTAATCACTTTTATTAGCACCAACAATAAAATTTTTCATCATTTGAATGTGATGATCCATTACAATTGGAATAGATAATCCTACTGGTCCAGCAAAGCCAACCTTTGCTTTTGTAATTCTCTCCACTTCTTCCGGGCTTGCTAAAACAGCCTCTTTGGCATGTAATAACTGTTTTAACTTTTCTTCATTTAAATCACGATCACCTGGAATTAAGCATGCATAAAATTTATCATCTATTTTGTAAATTAATGTTTTAACAAAGTGACTTTTATCTTCTTGCAAGAAGTTAGCAATTTCTTCAATCGTACCAGCATTTGGTGTATGAACAAGTTCCATTTCTTTTTCTTCTTCATAGCTTTCTGTTTCATCGACAATACAAGTACTTACTTCTAAATTAGATGCATAATCACAATTTGGACAAAGTACTAAAGTATCTTCCCCAATTTCAACAACTGCTTGAAATTCTTCAGACAAATTTCCTCCCATAGCTCCGGTACCAGCTTTTACAATTTTATAATCTAAACCAATACGATCAAAAATATTTTGATAAGCACGGAACATTTTTTGGTAAGAAACATCACAAGCTTCATCATCAACATCAAAACTATAAGCATCCTTCATGGTAAATTCACGAGTACGAATCAGTCCGAAACGTGGACGCGGTTCATCACGATATTTATTAGCAATTTGATAAATATTAAATGGCATATCTTTATAAGAATGTATCATTTCTTTCGCTGCATAGACGAATAATTCTTCATGCGTAGGACCTAACACATAACCACGGTCATAACGATCTTTTAAAGAAAACATATCATGGCCAAATACTTCTTTTCTTCCACTTTGGACATAATAATCTTCTGGAATTAATGATGGCATCAACAACTCCTGAGCTCCTGCTTGATTCATTTCATCACGAATAATATTCTCAATCTTTCTCATAACTCGTAAACCAAGAGGCATAAAAAGATAAATACCTGTACCTACTTTTTTAATCATTCCACTACGAACTAAATAATTACCACTTCTTGTTTCTTCATCTTTGGCATCTTCTCTCAACGTATAAAAAAACTGATTACTTAATTTCATATTCAACGCTCCCTCATCTATAATATTATACTATATTTTCTTTCTTTCTATCAACAAATATGAAAAGAAAAGGAATCAAATTGACTCCTTTTGTTATTTTTTAGATAATTTTAATTTCTTTTCTAAGTCCTCTTCACTGATTTTCCCATTCTCTTTCATCTGTTCTTGAAACTCAATTTCAGTAACATAGTTTAATACATATCGAACTGTTTCATAGAGATAATAACGTAATGCATCAAGTGGTATTTGATATTTATTAGATAATTCTTCTGAAGTCATAATGGCTCTATCATCAGATAATCCATAAAACAAATCTAATAATTTCTTTTGTGATGGGGAAAGTGGACAAACATTTAAATAAATACTCTGTTTTATTGGTAAACGTAATGCTCTAATATCGCGATCTTGAATCTGTTTATCTTTACCTGGTTCTATAGAGATATTTTGAAGTGCTTTCACAATTGCTGGATTTGTATACGTATTTGCTTTTAAAACTGTTTCAGATGCATAGTGAATCTTTTTCATCAATGAATCTTTAGGTGTGTGATAAATACGGGATAATTCCTCAATTGTTTTTTTCTTTCCAGTTAATCCATAATAAGCATCTAACAATCTTACTTCCCCTTTTGATAATTGTAAGCTTCCTAAAATAAATTTTTCCTTAATCTTTCTACTCATCTCGTTTTGCTCTGGATGTTCATTTTTTCTTCCATGTTGCAGTTTTTCAATTAAGTTATAAATCTGATTTTTCAATATATTACGATTTGGAATAGAATATATTTGTTGTAATTGTTCTAAAGAATGTTTTGTTGTTCCAATTCCATAAAATAAACAAAGTAATTTTCTTTCTTCATCAGAAAGTTCCATAGAACAATCTAACATATTTCTTACCTCTCCCGGAAATAGAGCATTAATCTTTAACTCTCTAGCATCTTGTTTCGCAGGTTGTTTACGAGCAACAAACCCAGGAAGTGAATTACCTTGTTTTACAGCTTGATCACAACGTAGTAAATAACGATTTACAGCACTGTATTTTTCATATAATTCAGAATCCTTTTTTCTTTCTCCTTCATCTAATGCATTTATGTGTTCATATGCATCTTGATAGTCTTCTGGAATATATGGTTGGTATAAATAGTAAATTGAACTTGTATTTTTCTCTTTTTCTGCTGCTCTTAACACAGCTAACTTTTGTTTTAATCTCTGTTTATAAATAGAAATCATTTTCTTTGGTAATTTATCTTTTAATTTTAAATATACTTCGGTATTTGTTTTAGAAGATAGCAATGTATCCATTACCATACATTCATTATTGGTAAATTGACTACGGTTATTTTCATAAACTTTTTTTAATTTATGATAAGATTCTAATTTTCGATTTGTTTGATTTAATAATTGCTCAGGGTTTAATAATTTTCTTTTTAAATCCAATTCATATATTCGAATCGAATGAATTGCAAATTGTCCTTGTAATTTTTGTTCTACTTCTATTTGACTATCAGAAGCAATAATTGCATCCATAACAAGGCATTCACTTTCTGTAAGATAAATTTGATATGTTTCATAAGTAGACTTCAATGATTTTAATTCATTCATCAACTGATTTGTCTTTTTTACATAATCAGTTGGGTTTAATAATTTCTTTTTTAAATTTGTCTTACATAGCGCATACGCATTTCTTGACATCCTATCTCTGAGTTTTTGTTCTAGCTCTTGATCTGTTTGTGATGACAAGAAATAAGACATCATTAATTGTTCATTGGCAGTAAAATATGGTTTGTATGTTTCATACACATTTTGAAAAGCTTGATAATCTTTAAAATTCCAAGCTTTATCTGGCACCTTAGAATCTTCCTTAGAAAAAACAGGTTTTTCTCCAAATAATTTATATTGAATACGTGATAAATACATATTAATTGTTTTTGGTTGATATTTATCTTTTAATTGATTGTAAAATGAAGCTTCATTAGGAGCACTTACCAAAATAGAAACAACTTGTTGTTCTGTTTTAGATAATTTATCCCCTTGCTTTTCAATCACCTCTTGTATCTTTTTTTGTAATTGCAAAAAATAATCCGCCTCTTGTTGTTTCATAGTAACTATCTTAATAAATGATTGAATTTGTTTTAATATTTGATCGATATATGGTTCTGGACAAATTGCTTGCAATTGCGTACGGAACAGCGCTTCACTTTTCGCTTTACGATACAAATCAAAACATTTTCCGTAGAAAGTTAACATTTCAGGAAAACATTGTAATTCTACTTCTACTTTCTTATCAAATTTTGATGTCATAATGACTCCCCCTTAAATTTGTCCCCTATTATATAATAAATTCAAAAAGAAAGCAAATAGTAAAAAAACTGATACATGTATCAGTCTATAAACTTAAAGTAAAAAATAACAATAAATCATGTAACAATTGGCTTGTTTCATCATCTTGAAATAAGTTATGGGTTCCCTCTGGATATGTACGGTAATCTATATTAGTATAACCAATATTTGAAAGAAGATTTTTCGTCGCATTTCCGTATTCACGAATATGATCTTTTTCTCCTACTCCCATAAAAATAGGTAAATTAGTATTTCTTAAATAATAAGTTCCTTGGTGTTGTATCATATACCCTACTTCACATAAATGATATAAGCTTTTTGTTGTATATAAGAATGGTAAATTAGCTCCTTTTCTCTTTTCTACTTTTTTATAAAACATCTGATTCAGAAATTGATTTTTAAAATAAGTAGGTGTCATAATCGATGTATACTCATAAAATAATCTCTGACGTTTTAATCCTGAATATAAAGAAATTGGATTAATAAGAGCTAACGCACGAATACGATCATCGTATTCTTTTAAGAAATTGATAGCCATTAAACTAGCATAATCATGTGTTACCAAAAATATTGCAAGACCAGAATACATCTTAGAAATTGTTTGAATCATGATGTAAATATCTTGTACTAATCCATTGGCTCCATCTTTTCCTAAATATCCAATTTCATTTTCAAAATGGATACTTTTTCCCGTACCACGATGATCATAACTTGCACAAATAAATTGTTCCTTTAAAAATGTTTCATATACTGAGTGATACATATCACTCGTCTCATAAATTCCCGGAACAAATAAAATAATTCCTCGTGGATTTCCAGTTGGTATTGCGATTGTAAGGGCCAATTGAAATTCATTATCATGAGCAAATGTTGTCGTTGTATCAATATTCATAGAATTCCTCCTTTTTATTTTAAATTTTCAAAACCACTACGTTTAAATAATTTTTCTAAATCGTAATTTGTAAAAAAGACAGTAGTCGGTCTACCATGAGGACAGTTAAATGGATTATCGCAATTTCTTAAATCGTAAATCAATTGTTCAATTTCTTTCATATCGACATATTGATTGGCTTTTATCGCATGTTTACAACTCATCATAGTTGCGACTTTTTCATTGAATTTTTCAATAGAAAAATGTTTCCCTTCCTGGATAATAATTTCAATAATCTTACGAATACTATCTTCTACATAATCTTGTGGTAGCCATGCTGGATGTTCTTTAATTAATAATGATTGATAACCAAATTCCTCTACTACAAATTTAAGATCTCTCAACACATCTAATTTTTCTTTCACTAAGACAAATTCAGAACTAGATAATTCTATTGTAATAGGAAATAATAATGGTGTTGATACGATATTAGGATTTCCCATTTTCTTCATATAATATTCATAATTTACTCTTTCTTTGGCTGCATGTTGATCAATTAAAAACATACCATCTTCATTTTGACAAATAATATATGTACCATGAACAATTCCAACAGGATACATTTCTGGCATCCTTTTTTTCATTTCAATTTCTTGATTGTTTTCTTTTTGTGATTCTTCTAAAAGTTTCTCTTCTGTTTCTTCTTCTATCAAATCAGAATTAATAGGAATTTCCTCTTCTTCAAAATCCAATACTGGTTCTTTTGGCTCAGCAATTTCTTTTTCTAATACAAGTGTCTGTTCTACATATTTTGGCTTTTTAATTTCTTCTTTTGCTTCAGTTTCTAAATCAGCATTAGGGATTAAATTCTTATGGTGTAACTTTTCACGAATCATATTGGTAATTAATCCTTTTAATTCTTCTAATTTACTAAACTTAATATCCATCTTAGTAGGATGAATATTGACATCTACTAAACTAGAATCAACGTGAATTTCTAATACGACAATTGGATATCTCGTATCTGGTTTAAAAGAGTGATAAGCATCATTGA
The DNA here is from genome assembly GCA_905203475.1 of uncultured Acholeplasmataceae bacterium. Classification (GTDB taxonomy): domain Bacteria; phylum Bacillota_I; class Bacilli_A; order RF39; family UBA660; genus UMGS2016. Next base: position 2,153 of record CAJKWD010000008.1, on the reverse strand, counting down.
TAACACGATTTAATTCTTGATTTCTAACCACACGGCCGTTGACAATCGTTACCATGTGATTTCTTGAAGAGCGATGGACTTCTGGCATAGAAATATAGCCATAAACTGTATAATCATCATCGCTAGCACTTACTTCTATCATTTTACGAGCAACATTCAATCCATAAACAGACTTAATTGTTTTTAATAAATGATTGGTTCCATCTGTATTTAAAATTTCATTATCATTATTAATTAAACGAAATTTAATATCAGGATGAGAAAGTGCAATTTTATTCACATAGTCTGTAATACTACCTAGTTCTGCATATAAACTTTTTAAGTGTTTTAAACGTGCTGGAGTATTATAAAATAAATTTTTCACTTGAAAAATAGTTCCTTTTCTGGCATCACCACGATCAACTGATATTAATTTACCTCCATTTATTTTTACTATGGTACCTACATCCCCTGTTGATGTAGTAAGAGTAACCTCACTTACAGAAGCGATGGAAGGAAGTGCTTCACCACGAAACCCTAATGTTTCAATACGATATAAATCATCTTCTGATGTTAACTTACTTGTCGCATGTCTTCCAAAAGCATTCACTGCATCTTCTCGGTCCATTCCTGTACCATTATCTGTTACTTTAATTTCTCTTGTTCCCGCATCTACTAATTCTATTTTAATTTCTGTAGCCTGTGCATCTATACTATTTTCTACCAATTCTTTTACAACAGAACTACAACGTTCTACAACTTCTCCAGCTGCAATTTTATTGGCGAGAATTTCATCCATAATATGAATTTTTGCCATTTTTATCACCACTTTCATTTTACCACAAATTTCCTGTTTTTCCATGAGAAAAGTAGTCATGATTGAACGACTACTGCATATCTCATTAAATTATAAATTGATTCAAACTTCTGTTTAGAAATTAATTTTCTGCCACTCCATGGGTCTAATACAATATAATTTCCTGTAATACGATTATATCCTGTTAACAATACAACATGTAAATTTAAAGGTACTTCCCCATCCCATGTAGATGGATAATTAAAATTCGATGTTGTATACACCACCACAGGTTTTCTCTGATTAATATATTCTTTTAATTGCTCTGGTGAGCTCCCTGAGATGTTCGTAGTTGTCGCATAATTTGAACCAAAACGAGCTAATGCATCAGGAGCAATCCAGTGGGTGACGTTTTTAGGTTCTAAGTCAAAAATTGAATGAATAAATCCTTGATGAGGATCTGTATCGTGTTTTGGCATAGCATTAGCAAAGGAAACAAGATTATGATTCGTTGCATATCCACGATAGTGAAGTGACATTAGTAGGGATGCAGCTTCACATCCATTTAACACTTGATTGGTTCTTTGATTAATAAATTCAATTTCTGTTATTTCAACATAAGCTTCATCTATTTTTCGCTGTTCTTCTTCTTTTTTACGTTGTTCAGCTAAAGCAATCTGTTTTTGTCTTTCCCTTTCTTCCGCCGCTTTTCTTTTTGCCGCTTCTTCTTTTTTAGTAATAAATTCATTTACTAATTGAAATTTCTCTTCATAATCTGAAAATACCCAATTTTGTTGTAAACTTTTCATAAATTGATACACATCATTGTACTCTTTTCGATTGATATTTTCACGCACTTGAGATAATTCATCATCTTGAAACAGACTTCTTAACTTTGAAATTGCCATCTCTGTCTGTGTTAATTGTTCAATTCCTTGATTTAATTTATCTTTTAATAATGATTGTTCTACTTGGGATCTTTTTTCTAACTTCTTTTGATATGCTAACAAATCTGTTTTTGTAATTCCTTTTTTGATAATATTATTTTCAAAGAAATGATTTAAAGTTTGTTGTAAATTATAAAATGATTTGATTTTTTGAAATTGTTTTTCTAATTGTTTTCTTTCTGAATTATCACTCATTTTATCAATACATGTTTGAAGTGCATCTAATTCTTTTTTGGTTATATCTAAACGAGGTTTTATTTTTTCTTCATCTTGATATAATTGATTTAACATTTTTTGTGCTTGGCTCATAGTTTGTTCTTCTATTTTTTGCTTTTCTTTTTGATCCAGTTGATTGGCATACCAATACCCTACTCCTACTCCAATGATAGCAAAGCATAGTATTCCTAAAATAAATATTACTTTTTTCATAC
>CAJKWD010000007.1 GCA_905203475.1 uncultured Acholeplasmataceae bacterium | reverse complement strand
TTTTTATTGTATCAAAAAGCCGCACCAAGTGGTGCGGTTGAAATTTCAATTTAGGTAAAAACTCCAATAAATGGAGTTCTTAAATCAAAATGGCAGGGGTGGCAAGACTTGAACTCACGACATTCGGTTTTGGAGACCGACGTTCTACCAACTGAACTACACCCCTAAATAAATATTTACTGTAATTCATTTTATCATATGTTAAAAAAAATGACAAGTGTTTATATAATGTAAATTTTATAAATATCTACTTGCAGATTAAAACAAAATATGATAACATGGAATATGTTAACTAATAGCTATCATTAACAAGTATAATAAGTAGTATGTGGTATGTTGTTCGGAAAGGGTATGACTATTTTATGATAAACTTTATTGTTTGTGACAACAACAAGCATATATTAAAAAACGTTGTAAAGACAATTGATAACATTATGATGAAAAACAATTTTTCTTACAAAACATTTTCTTTTTTAGAATATAATAACTGTTTTGAAAATAAAGTAAATGCGAAAAAAGCAAATACAATATATATTTTAGATATACACGTTAATCAAATCTCTGGCATTGATGTGGCTAAAAAATTAGAGAAAAAGATCAACAAGCAATTATTATTTTTCTAAGTAGATATCATCAACTTGCAGAAATGATAATAACTCAAGATATTATGCCATTAACATTTATATCAAAATATAAAGACTATCAAAAAAGATTACAAAAAGTGATAGATAATGCCTTATCTATTTTAAATATTCGGAAACAACTAAAAATCGAAGAAAAAGGAATTCATTATCAAATCCCACTGAGAGATATATTATATATCACACATGATTCTGTAGAAAGAAAATCAATTGTAATAACTGATTATAGTGAATTTCATATCGGAAAAACATTATCTGAAATTTTTGATCAATTAAGTCCTCAATTTAAATATTCACATCGTGCATGTATTGTAAATATGGAACGTGTAACAAAATTGGATACAAAAAAGAAAATAATTACCTTTGATAATGGTAAAACTATTGATTTAATTTCTAATAATCACAAAAAGGAGTTAAAAGAATATGTTAACGCCAATTGATTATATCGTAGGTAATGTTGTTCTAATTTTGTATACATATTATGCTTGGAAAACAATCTCTCAACAATCTATTCAAATCAAAATAAAATATTTATTTTTAGCTTCAGGTTTAATTATGATTTTTAGTATTATAAAATTTTCTTTTACCAATATTTTTTTGAGATTTGTATTTATTACTTTAATGTTAACCATAACTAATATGATAATATATAAAAATCCAATTAAACAATCTCTTTTGTTGTCTACATTATCTCAATTACTTTTATTTGGTGGAGAGGTTTTATTTTTATTCATAGTTATTATTGGTAATAATTTTTTATCTATACCATCAATTAATGAGCTATTAGGAAATATAATACCAAATATAATTATACCGATACTGGCCATTTTATTATTAAATCTTCCTTTTATAAAAAAACTATGTCGTAAATTAATTACCAAGTATGATAAAATCAGTACACTTCAAATGATTATTCCAATTTCCATTTTAATGATCAGCGTCAATATCTTATTAGCCTTAGTATATTCACGTATTGATAATTTAATGTTACTAACTATTAATACTATTTTAATCTTGATATATACGTTTATTATTGTCAGTGCTTTAAGAGATAAAAATAAATTCATTGAAGTAAAAGAAGAAAATCGTGACTTAGTAGTTCACTTAGATGAATACGAAGATATACTAGTTACACAGAGAAGAAGAAATCATGAAAGTAAAACAGAATTAGTTGTAGTAAGAGATTTATTTGAGAAAAAAGAATATGAAAGAGGACTTGAATGTTTAGATGAGATTATTGGTACTAAAGAAGAATTAGATGAGACATTCTATGAGATGTGTCAAAAGATGCCATCTGGAATCCAAGGAGTGGTATATCAGAAATTATTGGTTGCAGATCCATCTATTAAAATATATATTGAAGTAAGTCCAGAGATTAAGAAATCAAAATTAGAAAAGAAAATGCATAGTGATGTTTTTTTGGACGCATGTCAAATTATAGGAGTATTTCTAGGAAACTCTTTAGAAGAAGTGAATGAGATTACAGATCAAGATAATAAAGTAATCAGTGTCCAATTATATATAGAAAAGAAAAAGACCTTAGTGATTCAAATTGGAAATACCTATCGAAAAGGGACAGACTTTAGTAAATTAGGAGAAAGTGGGTATACAACTAAAGGAGATGAACATGGACAAGGATTATCACTTGTTAAAGAATTAGAAGAAAAACATCCAAGTATAGAACATGAGACCATTGTCAGTGGTAGGATTTTATTTCAGAAGTTAAAAATAAAAGGATTAAAACTTTAATGTTTTGATCCTTTTTTGTACTATGCTTGAAATGTTTAAAAATACGTTCGAAATGTATATATCATCAAAAGGTGGTTTTCATTTTGCTAATTCACACAATTTATAGATTGCTTCGGGTAATTAAAGTAAAAAGCAGTATAAAATTCGATAAAATGGAACTTGTCAACAGGAAAAATAAATGACAAAATATTCTCTTTTCACAATAAAAATATGTCGAATTTTGAATGTTGAAATTTCTTGCAACCGCAGATGTTTGTAAGGTATGATGAAGATGTAGAAAGACAGGTGATTTAAGAATGATGAAGGGGAAGGTAAAGTGGTTCAATAATGAAAAAGGGTTTGGATTTATTGAATACAACGAAAAAGAAGACATTTTCGTCCATTACTCCGCAATCCGAAGTGAAGGCTACAAGTCTTTAGTCGAAGGACAATATGTTGAGTTCGAGTTGGTTCGTACTGATAAGGGTCTACAAGCTAAAAACGTTGTAGAAATTAAAACTGCTCTTGTCTAGCAGTTTTTTTCTCCACTAAATCCCGTAGGAATACTTAAAAATTAGAAAAAAATGTTTGAATGGTCGTAGAAAATTGATCGAATGATTAAAATTGTCAGTTTATGTCATTTTTTGCACCTTTGAAACAAAAAATGATTGAAGGTGTTGAGGTGGTAGTAAAATGAAAACTGTCGCAACCATAAGTGTGACAGATAAGCTTATCAATCAATATAGAAAGGAGTAATGCCATGCTTAGTGGAAAAGTGAAGTGGTTTAACAACGATAAGGGCTATGGATTTATTGAGTGTGGAGATATGGATGATATTTTTGTTCACTATTCATCTATTAGAAGTGCAGGATATAAATCCTTGGTAGAAGGACAGTACGTTGAATTTGAACTTGTTCGTACTGACAAAGGATTACAAGCTAAGAATGTTGTGGAAATGAAGACTGTTTTAGTATAAGCAGTTTTTATTTTTATCACATAAAATAACATATTATTTTCTAGTGTTTTGTGTTATAATGAAGGTGTAAGAGAAAGGATGGAGGATATATGAAATTTAATATTCATGGTAGTAAAGTCAAAATTACGAAACCGATCAAATCTTACATTGAAGAAAAGCTGGGAAGGTTAGATAAATACTTCGAAAAGCCAGATGAAATTACAGCAAATGTACAAGTGCGTATTTCAGGTTTAGACCAAATTGTAGAAGTAACAATTCCAGTACGTAAAATTATTTTAAGAAGAGAAGAAAGGGATAAAGATTTATATGCAGCAATTGATTTGGTGTGTGATAAGTTAGAGCGTCAAATTAGAAAAAACAAGACGAGAATGAATAAAAAACCGGTGAAACCAAATCTTGTTGATTTTAATATATCTTTTGAGGTAGATAAACAAGAACTAGCTAATAATAAAGTTGTTAAAAGAAAGAAATTGGAAATGAAACCAATGGATGAAGAAGAAGCCATCTTACAAATGGAGTTATTAGGGCATGAATTCTTTGTATATCAAGATATCGATGCTGAGAATGTATGTATTCTTTATAAACGTAAAGATGGAAATTATGGAATTATTGAAACAAATTAAGAGCATGATTGCTCTTTTTTTATAATATATGGTCGAAAGACTATGATTTTTCTAAAAAATTTGGTAAAATAGGTTGTGTTATATGAGTAGGAAGGATGATCCGTGTGAAATTTTTGAAGAAAATTTTTGATCACGAATATAAAGAATTAGAACGTTTCAAAAAAATTGCGGATAAAGTTGATGCGCTAGAAAAAGAATATAGCGAATTATCTGATGAAACGTTAAAGGGGAAGACAGAAGAGTTTAAAGAGAGATTAGCAAATGGTGAAACATTAGAGGATATTTTAGTAGAAGCTTTTGCTACAGCTCGTGAAGCGGCTTATCGTGTGATTGGAGAAAAACCATATTATGTTCAAATTTTAGGTGGATTAGCAATTCATTATGGAAATATTGCTGAAATGAAAACCGGTGAAGGGAAGACATTGACTTCAACTATGCCTGCATACTTAAATGCTTTAGCAGGAAATGGTGTACATATTATTACGGTTAATGAATATTTAGCTGGTCGTGATGCTGAATGGATGGGCAATATTTATCGTTTCTTAGGATTAACGGTTGGTGTAAACTATAGAGAGTTATCTCCTCAGGAAAAGCGTGATGCATATAACTGTGATGTTATGTATTCTACAAACAACGAAGTTGGTTTTGATTATTTGAGAGATAATATGGTAGTAAATGCTAAAGATCGTGTGCAAAGAAAATTGAATTTTGCCATTATCGATGAAGTTGACTCTGTTTTAATTGATGAGGCAAGAACACCATTAATTATTTCTGGTGGATTTATGAAGTCTGCTAATTTGTATCGTGATACTGATCGTTTTGTTAAAAAATTAAAAGAGAATGATGGGTATATTTACGATGAAAAGACAAAGGCAGTATCTTTGGATGAAAAAGGAATTGTTGCTGCTGAAAAAGCTTTTAAAGTAGAAAATTTATACGATTTAAAAAATACTAATTTAGTACATTTTATTAATCAGGCATTACGTGCCAATTATGCAATGAAAAATGGATTTGATTATATTGTAAAAGATGGAAAAGTTGTCATTGTAGATCAATTTACTGGTCGTTTAATGGAAGGAAGAACATACTCTGATGGATTACATCAGGCAATTGAAGCTAAAGAAGGAGTAGAAATTCAAGAAGAGACAAAAACTTTAGCAACTATTACATTTCAAAACTTATTCCGTATGTATTGTAAGCTATCAGGTATGACTGGTACGGCAAAGACAGAAGAAGAGGAATTTAGAGATATTTATAATATGTATGTTATTCGTATTCCAACGAATAAACCAGTTATTCGTAAGGATTATGAAGATTTAATCTTTGCTACAAAAGAAGGAAAATATAAGGCTATTGTGAATGAAATTAAAGAACGCCATGAACAAGGACAACCAGTGTTAGTAGGTACAATTGCTGTTGAAACGAGTGAACTAATTAGCTCTATGTTGAAAAAGTTACATATTCCTCATGAAGTATTAAATGCGAAAAATAATGCTCGTGAAGCTGAAATTATTGCCAATGCTGGTCAAAAAGGTGCAGTTACGATTGCAACTAATATGGCTGGACGTGGTACCGATATTAAATTGGGTGAAGGTGTAAAAGAACTTGGTGGATTATGTGTAATTGGAACAGAACGCCATGAATCAAGACGTATTGATAACCAATTAAGAGGACGTTCAGGTCGTCAAGGAGACCCAGGATTTTCTCAATTCTGTGTATCATTTGAAGATGATTTGATGGTCCGTTTTGGAACTGACAGAGCAAAAGATTTGCTTGCTCGTGTCGGATTTAATGGGGATCAATCAATTCGTAATAAGATGTTATCAAATTCTATTGAAACAGCACAAAAACGTGTTGAAGGAAATAACTTTGATATTCGTAAAACATTATTAAAGTACGATGATGTTATTAATCAACAACGTGAAATCATCTATGCAAGACGTAATGATATTTTAGATAATGAAAGCATTCATGAAGAGACTTTAAATACATTTAAAAATACAATTGCTGATTTAGTAGAAGATCATTTAGTGGATGAGAAACATTTAACTGAAAAAGATATTGATGAAATTTTGGAAACAGTTAATGAAAATTTCTTGAAAAATGATATGAATAAAGAAGCTATTGAAAATATGGATACAGAAGAAATTATTTCTTATATTTATGCTCGTGTGGTAGCAGAGTATGAAGAAAAAATGAATCAAATTCCAGAAGAAGTTAGAAATGAATTTGAAAAAGCTATTACACTTAGAGTGATCGATACACATTGGATGGATCATATTAATACAATGTCACATTTAAGAGAAGGAATTTATTTACGTAGTTATGCACAAGTAGATCCATTACAGGCATATACAAAAGAAGGATATCAATTATTTGACGATATGACATATACAATCGATAGAGAAACAACAATTTACTTATTACGTGCTGAAATTCGTCAAAATATTGAACGTAAGCAAGTTGCAAAAGGTGAAGCTGTAGAAGATTCAACCAAAGAAAAGAAGAAGACACCAAAGAGAACAAAGAAAATTGGTAGAAATGATCCATGTCCTTGTGGAAGTGGTAAGAAATACAAACAGTGTTGTGGGAAGTAGGTGTATGATATGAATGAAAATAAAAAATTGTTAGCTGTTTTAGGTGTAGTTGTAGTAATTGTGTTAGCAATTGTTATATCAAGTGTTATGGGAACACAAGCACAAGAAAAAACAATTGAAGAAATTGATAAGTTGATGGATACGAAAGAGGGAGAACTTATTTATTTAGGTAGACCAACTTGTTCTTATTGTCAACAATTTACGCCAATTTTAGAAGATGCTAGTGATAAGTATAAGTTTGGATATTATTATTTAAATACTGATGAATTATCAAATTCTAATTTAACAAAAGTATTAGATATGTTAGAAATTGATCCTGATTCATTTGGAACTCCAACCCTTGCAATTGTAAAAGATGGAAAGAAAGTTGCTGTTCAACCTGGATATACAGATGCAGAAGGTTTATTTAAATTCTTACAGTCAAATGGAATTATTGCGGAAGATGCTGTATATGAATCTGACGATGCAAATTTAAATAAAATTGATTATTCACAATATCAAGACATTATTAATGGGGATGAAAAACAAATTGTAGTATTTGCTCAAACTGGATGTTCACATTGTGAAGAAGCAAGACCAGTGTTAAATGATATTGCAAAAGAATATAATATTACAATTAATTATTTGAATATTACAGATTTATCAACAGAAGATCAAACAAGTATGACAGAATCATTAGATATCTTAAAGGATGGATTTGGTACTCCATTAACAATTGTAGTACAAAATAAAAAAGTAATTGATTCACTTGAAGGTTTTGAAAGTGAAGATGCAATGTTAAATTTCTTTAAAGAAAATGGTTTTATTGAGGAGTAGTGATACTTATGTCTATTGTTGCTGAAAGAGCGAAAGAATTTAAAAGAAGATACCCAGCTACTATTGCGTGGAGATTGGATGCTCATGCGAAAGTAATTGAAAATCATTTAAATCCTGGGGAAGAAGTACAATATATTTTTGTGGGACAGAAGAATGATAATCCCCTAGATATTATTACTTCATGTGTGGTTGCTTTGACCAATAAAAGAATCTTAATCGGACAAAAACGTTTAATTTTTGGTTATTTCTTTACGGCAATTACACCAGATATGTTTAATGATTTAAAGGTAAAAGCTGGTATAATCTGGGGACGTATTTATATTGATACTGTAAAAGAGTTTATTCCTCTTTCAAATATTCAAAAAGACGCTCTTGATGAAATTGAAACCAATATTACTGAATATATGATGGAAGAAAAAAAGAAATATGGTGCATTAAATAATCGTGCAATTTAAAAAAAGAGAAAATAATCTCTTTTTTTTTTAAGAAATTTAAGCTATACTATTATTAGAATAAAAGAGGGCGAAATTATGATTTTAAGAAAACCATATGCATTGTTAATTAAATACTTTAAAGTGATTCACTTATTTGTTTGTTTTATCATTGGCTATTTGATTTATAAAACAAGTAGTGTATTAAACTTTTTTAATACTTATACAAGTTCTGTAGAAAGTGTTGTAGGACAGTCGACAATAAAAGATTTATTGAGTGGTGTATCGATTGTTTTACCTCTTTTGATTGTAATTATTTCAATTGCCGTTGTATATTTAATGCATTATAAGAAAAAACCTGTATTGTTTTATATTATTACGATTTTATCTTATTTATTTACAACAGGTGTATTCTATTATGCCAATGGAATACTTAACAGCATGTATATACAAGTTGTAGATATTCGTGTTGCTTTACTTGTAAGAGATTTAATTACAGCTGTTATGATTTTAGAATGGTTTACATTGATTATATTTGCTGTACGTGCTACTGGATTTGACATTAAAAAATTTAATTTTGGTCAAGATTTAGAAGATTTAAATGTGGATGCGAAAGACCGCGAAGAATTTGAAATTAATATTGAAATTGATACCGATAAATTAAAACGTGGTTGGAACCGTCATCTTCGTCATGGAAAATATATATATAAAGAGAATAAATATTTAATTAATGTTGTATTAGCTGTTATTGTAGTTGGTGGACTCGGATATGGAATCTACCAATTTGGTTTTAAAAATAGAGCCCTTTCTGAAAATTCATCTTTTTTTGCCAATGGTTTTACAATGCAAATAACTGGAAGTTATATTACTGATAAAGCTGGTGATGGTACAATTATCGATAAAGATAATGCTTATGTATTACTTACGATGGATGTAACAAACGGGTATACAACAGAAAGAAAATTTGATACAGCTAGACCTGTATTAGTTATTGATGGAAAGAAATACTATAGTGATTATGAGAAGGCAGAATTATTAGAGGAATTTGGAGAAGCTTATTATGGAGAAGCTTTAGATACAGAGCCACATAATTATTTGTTTATATATGAAATTCCAAAAAAGGAAACATTAAAAAGTATGCAGTTTCAATACATTGATGAAGGAGAAAAAGTCGGAGAATATGATATTACAAGAATTGCTTTGAACCCAATTGATTTAACAGGTAGCAAGCAAGAAAAAACAGTTAAATTAGGAAATACATTAGAATTTCAAGATCCAATATTACAAGGTAGTGTTTTGAAAATTAATCAAATTCAAATTGCTGATAAGTTTCAGTTAAAATATAATTTTTGTATGAATGATAATGAATGTATTCCATCTACAGAATATTTAACACCTACTGTAGATGAATATGAAAAATATATTTTAAAATTAAATGGAACATTAAAAATAGGAAAGGGAGCAAAAGAACAGTCTCTATCTTTAGCAAAACTATTAGAAAAATATGGAAAACTGGTTTATACAATTGATGGAAAAGAAAAGGAAACGAATATTGCTTTAAAAGAATTGAAGCCAAAACGAGTTTCATTAAAAAATGAAGGATATGTTGAAGTGCTAAGTGAAGTTAAAGATGCTTCTAAAATTGATTTAAAATTAACAATATATGATACAACATATACTTATCGATTGAAATAAGGAGGGGAATTATGAAACAAAAAATATTATTTTTGACTTGTGTGATGTTGTTAGTAGTAATTCCTACTCAGGTAAAAGGAGCAGATTCATGTAGTACTACATTGGCTTCTCGTTATCAGAAAATCGCTTCCAATGTAAATGTTACAACTGCGTATCAGGAGAATAACGGCGGTGTTTCTTTTCAAGTGATTATTACAAATTTAACTCCTGATATAGTCATTTATGATATTAGTCATGACAGATACTTTCACTATGGAGATGATAGTGAAAATCCAAGTGAAGTAATTGTGGATGGTTTTGAGGCTGATAAATCATATCGTTTTGTAGCATATGCGACAAACCAAGATAATTGTGATTATGGAGAATTATATACTTATTATGCAAATACTCCTGCTTACAATCAGTATTATAATGATCCTGTATGTCAAGATGCAAAAGAATATAAGTTATGCCAGAAATGGCTAAAAACAAGTTTGTCTCATGATGAATTTGTAAAACAAGTGAATGAATATAAAGAATCATTAAAGAAAAATGAGGTTACAACTGTAAATCCTACTAAAACACCAGGGTTTAATTTAGCACAGTTTTTAATTGATTATTATTATGTTCTTTTGATAGTTATTATCTTATTTGTAATTGGAATGATTTATTGGAATGAGAAACATGATACATTCGGATTTTAATGTGTGAAAAAGAACAACAATTGACGAAAGCCTATTGTTGTTTTTGACATTTTTGTGTATAATGGATATAGTTCATAATAGTAGGGGTGATACTAAATGAAGAGAAAAATGATGTGTGCTTTAGCAACCTTCATTTTATGTTTAATAGCAAGTCCAATGCTGGCTAGTGCTTGGGACGGTTCCGGAGGTGGAGGAAACGTCAACTTGACGAGTTGTACTTCTGGTTGGTGTTTTGACTTCATGTATACATCTGAATCTGGAGCTGCTCAAACGGTTGCAGGTGCTGAGGGTTTACGTTTAACTGTGGTAGATGAAAACGGTAACAAAGTTCAAGGAACTAGAAGTTATGATTATTTTAGACCTGCCACTTATAATGCGGTTATGAATGGTTGGCCATCTTTAGCTGTTTATGGTGGATATACGAATGGACAAGTATATTTTAACCAAAATAAAGCAAATAAGGGAAATAAAGGTGCAGTTCATGCTAATGGCGTTAACTTTGTAAAAGGTAAATATAATAATGCCGGCCAATGGGCAGGAATTCCAACAATTATTACACCATCTGCTAGAAACTTTAATACGGCTGTTTTAAACTTTTTAAAGAATGAGGCCAATAAAAATGCTACAGCGTTTATGAATCGTTTAAAGAATGATTTAAAGTATGATGCTAACAACGATACAAAAGCTGGATCACGTTATATTCAATTTGAACCAATCATGGCGGTGTTCCGTGGAAATGCTTCTAACGTTTATGTTGGTACTGCAACAGAAATCATGACATTATTAAAGAATAATGTAGGTTTCAGAGGTAATGATAATTTATATGGTCTTGCTTGGGGAATTATGGCTGATGCCAATGTTGCTATCTATCTATCTAGTGCTAGCGGTATGGATAAACATAACTTTACTTATCCGTATGCTAACGAAGCAAGAGTGCAACAAATTATGCAAGGTAGAGCTGGAGATACTTTAGCGGAATATTTTACAAATGGTGGAAAAAATGCTTATGGACATGGTGTATTATGGTTATCTGATTTAATTCCTTGTGATTGGAATAATCCAGATCATTTTAAAGATACGAATGGAGATGGAAAGCCAGATAGTGGTCCAGGTGGCATTAACTGTTGTGTTGCTCCTAGTATTACTGCAACACACTCAAAGGAAGAAATTGAGTTTGCTTATCCAATTTGTGGAAGTTGTGATGTAGATACACAACCACCAAGTGCAAATACTCCAAGTTGTGGAACAGATGGTACAAGTAAAAATCATACATTTACAGATACTGTATCATGGAGATGTATGTACTTAGACAAAGATAGAACACAAATGTATAAAGTTTCTACAATTAATAGTTATTGTTCTGTCTATTGTAAAGAATCAACGAGTTTGTTATTGCCAGGAAGTTATCAAGGCTTTGTTATGACGGGTAGTTCATTTATTTGGCCAAATAGTAGTAAATATAAGTTGACAGTAAATGGTACTCGTGAATGTAAAGTAAAAATTGATTATCAAAATTGGTATGATGATTATAAAGATGCATCAGCTAGTACAAAAACGAATTTGGAAAATCAAATTAAAAGTTGTACAAGCGACAATGTATTAAATAATAGACAATTTGCTTATGATTTACAGCCAACGATTAGTTTGAGTGGTTATAAAGGATATCGTAATGGAAAAGATGAAGATGGCTCAACGGTTGGTAGTGTAGATTTAGTAGCGAAAAAAGACCCTACTGAACTTACAAATTATAAAGTATCATATAGTGGTAATGTTCCGGGATTCTCTACATCTGCTGCTGGTATTCAAGCCTATGCAGAAGGAATTTGGGATAATAAAACATATACTGCTACAACGGATAATCAATATGTATTACCAGATGATTTATATAGTTATACAAGCAAAAAGACAGGTATTATTTCATACCGTAAGCCAAATAGCGATAAAGTAAACAATTATACAAATCGTGGTTATGGTAGCTTGGCTGTTGATGATTCGACAATTCCAAGTGGTCAAGATGAGAAAAAGGGTAATACTGTGACATTATCTTATAAAAAGATTAGTGCAAACAATGATGAGACACACTTTGACAAATATGCAAAAAATTATACATGTGAATATAATGTAAAACGTGGAGATAGCGTTGTTTGTGATTATCAAAATCCAGAACAATTTAAAGACTTGGATGGTGATGGAGAACCTGATAGTGGACCAAATGGTGAAAACTGTTGTAACCATTTCTTAGTTCAATTTGAAGGTGATGAAGAAAAAATCCAAGAGTTAAAGGAAAAATATCCAATTTGTGCAAATACAACACCAAAATGTGATTATAGAAATCCATCACAATATACTGGAGCTCCATATGGAACAGATCCAGGAAAAGGACCTAACGGTACAAACTGTTGTGAGGACTTGAGAGATAATTATTTGAGTTATGGTTTAACTTATCAACAATTTAAACAATTAGAACAAAAATATAAATGTAATGGAAATAGTGTATGTACACCAATTCCAACAGTAAATGACAAATCATGTTGTTCTGATCCAAAATATCAAGATTATCCAGTATGTAAAATGGAGGGTGGAATTAACGTTATATATCGTGAAATTTCATTATCTCATCCATTCTTAAGTGAAGATGGAAAGAAGAGAACTCCTGGAGATAACTGGAATTCGAAAAATGATTATCTAGTAAGTAAATATATTACAAATAACCGTGATACAAAAGAAGATGACATCTATACAGAAAAACCGATGTATATCTTTGAGTTAGATAGTGATACGATTTCTACAATTAGAAGTTATAACAGAGGTCATAAATTTGACGATTTCGAGTTAAATTGTAAAGATGGAAGAGAATGTCAAAGCAGATTTATTGAGAAATATTTAACTGATACAGGTAGTACGTGTACGACAAACAAAGGACATGATGTGAGTCGTTGTAATAAAGATTAGGCGGTGATTTAGTTGAAGGAGTCATTTTGGGGAGCATTTGTTGTAGGCCTTGGAATTACGACAATTGTATTAATGTTTTATTTCCAGACTTTAACAAATACAGATGAACATAATTATACATTATTAAAAGAAACAACAGAGGCTGCGATGACGGATGCTTTCGATATTGCAACTTATAATACGACAGGTAATATTCGTATTGATCGTGAAAAGTTTGTAGAAAGTTTCTTACGTCGCTTCGCACAAAGTGCTAGTTTAGCAAACGAGTACCGCATTGAAATCTATGATGTCAACGAGTATCCACCAAAGGTTAGTATACGTATCAAGAGTCGAAAGACACAAGCACTTTCCATATTGCTTGGCGGTCAAGATACATTTAATTTTGAAATTGTTAACAAATTAGATGCTATTTTGGAAACTCCATATTAATAGAAAGGGATGAATAGAAATGGGGAATATTCAAGTAACATTACAAAGATTGTTGAAAAACAAAAATACGGTAACAATTATTGGTGTTATCGTAATTATGGCACTTCTTTACTTTGGATATAAAGCACAAATTGATTCTAAAGTAAATCCAGTGCAAGTACCAGTTGCAAGAGAAACAATTCAACCTAAGACTTTAATTAAGTCAGATATGATTGATTATGTTGATGTTGCACCAGTAGTATTAGGTGAGAATGTACTACAATACGATACAGATATTATTGGAAAATATACAAACTATAATACTGTAGTACCACAAGGAAGTATGTTTTACAAAGAAACAGTTGTTTCTAAAGATGAACTTCCAGATAGTTCATTTGTAAAAGTAAAAAAAGGAGAAGTTGTTTATAACTTCCCAGTAGATATGGATTCTACTTATGGAAATTCAATTTTCCCTGGAAATAAGATTGATATCTACATGAAAGCAGAAGCTGAAAATGGACAAATTATGGTAGGAAAATTAATTGAAAATATCGAAGTGTTAGATGTAAAGGATAGTAGTGGACAACATGTATTTGAAAATAGTGAAGAACAACGTGTTCCAGCATATTTAATTTTCGGTGTGAAAGATGATATTAATATTTTACTTAGAAAAGCAAGTTATATGTATTCTTTCTCTGTAGAATTATTCCCAGTACCACATGGTGGAAAAGTTGATAATTCTGGATCTACAGAAGTTAGTACACAATACTTAAAAGACTTTATTAATGCTAATACAGTGTCTATCCCTGAAGAAGAGACACAACAATCAGCGAGTCCTAGTACTTCTGCCTCTCCAACTACAAGTCCATCAGGAAATGGAAATCAATAATTCATGAATGAAGTAGTATTTGATCAGATAGACTTTGGAGAGTTAAAAAAGTATTTAGATGACCCAGATGTAACCGATATTTCATATAGTAATGGTGGACAACTGTGGTTGAAAACACTGTCTAAAGGTATTTATCGTGTTGAAGAGCCAAATATCAATAATGCTTTTATGGAAAAATTGGCTTTTCAATGTTCCAATGTTATGGGAAAGACATTTAATATGGCTTCTCCCTTCTTGGATGCCGAAAGTGCCGAGTTACGTTTGAACTTTGTGCATGACTCTATTGCAAGAAATGGAATTGCAGTAGTTTTACGTAAGACACCTGCCAAAGTTCGATTAGAAAAAGATAAAATTATTGCTGATAAATATGTAACTCTAGATATTCACGATTTTTTACTAAAATGTGTAGAAGGACATTGTAATATTGTTGTATCTGGAGAAACTGGTAGTGGTAAAACGGAGCTTGTTAAATATTTAGCTGCTCACACTGCTGAAAATGAAAAAATTATTACGATTGAGGATACACTTGAACTTCATTTGGATCGTATTTTTCCTCATCGTGATATTGTTGCAATGAAAACAAATAATATTGCATCATATAGTGATGTGTTGGTAACATGTATGAGACAGAATCCAAAATGGATTTTGTTGTCCGAAATTCGTAGTGCTGAAGCAGTAATGGCAGCCCGTAACTCAATTTCATCAGGACATTACATTTTGTCAACAATTCACGCAAGTAATGCGGCTTCTATTCCAAGTCGTATGTATAGCTTACTTGAAACAAACCAAGATATTGATCAATTTTTGAAATCAATTTACCGATATATTCAAATTGGAGTATATATTAGAGGTTATCAAGATAAGACAACAAGAAAGTTTGTACGTGAAATAGCTGAAGTTGCTGAGTTCTATGTTAATGATGACAATGAAGCTGTTTGTAATTTAATTTACAAAAAGAACATGGAGGGACACACAATTCGTCATAATCCAAGTAAGTATTTGCTTGATTATTTAGAAGGACAAGGAGTAGTACTTCCAAAAGATATGATTAAAGTGGAAGAAAATGATGAACAAACAGAAACGACATCAGCACCGGTACAACCTGTTTCACAAACACCAGTTCAACCTCAGCCACAAGTTCAAACAACAACCGTAAATCAGGGAACTGGAACAATTAACCCACAAATGCAACAACCATCGTCTGTATTTATGAATCATCAAGATCAAACACCTGTGCAACCAGTAAATAATCAAAATACATCAGATGTAGAATCTTTATTTTAAAGGAGGTAAGGAGATATGACATTTTTGATTTTTGCGTTAGTAGCATTTATTATTATATTTATAATTGCTTATCGTAAAAATTCGGGACAGAGCGTATATAAATATATTTCTCAACAAGCAACGTCCATTTATGACAAATATGCACCTTACTCTTTTAAAGTAGTAAGGGCAAAAGTAAAAGAATTAGGACAAGAATATACACCTAGACAATATGTTTTACAAGCATCTGTATTTGCAATTGGGGCATTTATTATTACATATATGTATTTCTATAATGTTTTAATTGCACTTATGTATGCTGGATTATCAATTTTCGTAATTCCATATTTAACTTATTTAAGATGTAATCGTGTATATAGTGAGTTTATCTTTGAACAAATTCAAGTATATACAACGAATACAATCATGGAATTTAATACGACACAATCATTTGTAAAGGCATTAGAAGGTGTTTATGAATCTGGAGTATTGGAAAATCCAGTAAAAGACGATGTTAAAATGATGATTGATCTTGCTTATGAAAATGGTACGATTGAAGAATCAATCAGTTATTTTAATAATAAGTACGATTATTATATTGTTAAAAATATGCATCAATTATTTACACAAATCACCAATGAAGGTTCTAAAAACTCTTCTGGAGCATTAGAGAATATGTCATTAGATATCGATATGTTAGTTGAAAATGTATATCGTGACCGTATTGATCGTGCTACATTCCATAAAAAGTTTTTACAATTTGGTTTTATGCTTTACTTTATGGTAATGCTAGTACAATTGTTACTAGGAAATGAAACATATATTAACATGTTAAATCTATGGTATATTCAAGTAATATTACATGCGATTGTAATTATGAATACCGCTTTCTTACTAAACGGTGAAAAATATTATAATGAGAATGTAGGTGCTGAATAATGGGAATACCAATGAGTGTAATGTTTATTATTATTAGTGTGATTGTTTTATTTATATTACATTTAAATCACACAATTGATGCTAAAAAATTCGTACAAGATACAGAACCATACTTAAGATTCTTAATGGAAGATGATTATGAGTTTTTATTAAGAGTTCGTTATGGTGATGACATTGATGTTAATAAATTATTTTCGAAAAGAGTTCAGACTGCTATTATTACAGTTGGAATCTTGTTCTTATTATTTATTGCAAATTTAAACTTCTTAAATGTATTGATTATAGTAATTATTGCTTTTGCAATGTTTAAATTACCATATATTAATTTAAAAAGATTTTATCAAGCTAATTTGTATCAAATTAACTTAATGCTTCCATACTATTTAAAGAGCTTAGAAATTTTAGTACAACATTATACTGTACCAGTTGCTCTAGCTCGTAGTATCGATACGGCACCAGAAATTTTTAAATCTGGACTAAGAGAATTAGTTGAAAAAGTAAATGCTGGAGATTCTTCTGTAGATCCATATATGGATTTTGCAAAAGAATATCCTGTACGTGATTCTATGCGTATGATGAGACTTTTATATCGTCTTGGATTAGGTAGTCAAGAAAATAAACAGGAACAGTTAATGATGTTTTCTAAAACTGTTTCCCAATTGCAAAACAAAGCACGTGAACAAAAATATAAAGATCGTCTAGAAAAGATGGAGAAAAAGACGATGATGATGCTTTGCTGTACAGGTGGAGGAATTATTTTCTTACTGTTATTGTCAATGACACAAATGATGGGTATCTAAAAATGTAAAGTGTCTTGAAAGACAAGTAGATTCGTTGTATAATGTACATAGTAACATAAGGTAAGGTGGTGAAAATATGAAGGAAGCTTCAGGAGAAGCAAATATCACGGTATTAACAATTTTGTTAATCGGAATTGTTGCTTTAGTTGCGACACCATTAATTACAAACATCATGAACTCAACAAAAGATAGAACTTGTTGTACAAATGCTGGTGGTAAGTGGTCTGGAAACCGCTGTCAATCTCAACCAGGATATGATCAGGCAACATATACAAGTTGTATCAATGAAAACCCAGATGCAAAATAATAGAATTTAAAGTGGGAGGTGTGACTTATGAAGCAAAGTGCCGGGGGCATATATATGTTTAATTTTATCATATTGTTTATTATTATCGTATTTGCATTCCTAGCTGGAATCATAAGTTACAACCGCGCTTTTAAGGTAAACAGTAGAATTATTAATGCAATTGAGCGTCATGAGGGATATAACCGATATGCAATTGAAGAAATTAATGGAATTTTACAATCTCTGGGATATAATGCAGCTGAGACAATCAGCTGCCCTAAGAGATCTGGATATGAATTAAAGACAGATGGAAGTGCAAGTACGAATATGTTTGATTACTGCGTATATAGAAAGCAAGAAGCAGACACTGCATATTCTACATATCTGGTAACAACATATATCTATATGAATGTTCCACTTGTAAATAATTTATTTAAAGTTCCAGTTTCTTCAAAGACAAATCGTGTTTATATTTTCTCAACGGAGAATAAGTAGGTGTAAATATGAGAGAAGCGATAGGAAATACATTTTTATTTAATGTGATTATTGTTTTTGTTGTCATATTTATCATTATTTTTGCGGGTTCTTCTAGTTACTCAAAAGCTGCGAAAGTAAAAAATACAATTATTGATATTTTAGTTCAAAATGCCGATGAAATTGGCCCTGATAGTACGCGATTACCAACTACAGTTACAAGTAAAATTAATGCCGAGTTAAAAAATATAGGATATCGTGTTAATCCAAATAAAACCCAAACTTGTCGTTTACGAGTAGATAGTGAAGGAACAAGTACGAATGGTACTTCTTCATCAGAAGCAAAGCGTACTGCTCAGCTTCTTACTCCAACAAGTGATTATCGTTATTGTGTATGGAGAATTCCATCAGAACGTGGGTATTATTTTAAAGTGACATCATATATGTATTTTGAATTTCCTCTTGTTTCAGTGATTGAATATCCAATTGAAGGGGAAAGTCGAGTTATTTATGATGAAGTAGAACATGAATATTAGATAATTCATTGCTAATGCATGAAAAGATATAATAAAACATTTGTTTTATTGTCTTTTTTCATTCATATAGTAAAACCTTTGGGAGGTGTATTATGAACGTCATTGTCGCTAATAAATATCAATCTATGTTACAATCTTTAAATATTGACATTATTAAAACAATGTATGGAGAATTTGATGTAGATGAAATTATAAAAACATTTAAAAATTTCTTTTTTCAACGTATGATTTTAGATATTACGGCGATTAAAGATTATAAAGATATTTCTAAGTTGCAAAAATTATCTGTAGAATTAGATATGAGTAAAGTGATTCTATTTTTTGATGATACTGCTGATACATCTATTCCTAATTTCTATTCTATGTTAGTTGCTATGGGAATATATAACTTCACAAAAAGTTTAGATGGAATCCAATACTTGTTAAATACACCAAATACATATAAAGATGTGGCTCATTATTTAGTCATTAATCCACAAACGCAAGCAATGATGCAAGCAACAAATAATCCTGTTATGGGACAAAGTGGTGCAATGACACAACCAATTGTTACAAAGCAGACAAAAATACTTGGTGTAAAAAATATTACAAAAAATACAGGAGCAACTACTTTAATTTATATGATGCTAAGACAATTAGAGAAAAATTATAAAGTAGCAGCGATTGAAGTAGGGCGAAGAGAATTTAGCTTTTTCCGTTATAAAAACATGTATAGTGTTGATAAAGGAGAGTTAGATGATAAAATATCTAAATTATCTGATCATGATGTATTATTAGTAGATGTAAATGATGATAAAAAAGCATTAGAAAAATGTACAGATGTAATTTATTTAATTGAACCATCAATCATTAAACTAAATCGTTTGACTATGGTTGATCCTAAAATTATTTTAAAATTAAAAAATAAAAAGGTTGTTTTAAATCAAAGTTTATTAAGTAGTAATGATGTGGCAGAATTTGAATATGAATCAAAATTAAATGTTTTCTTTAATCTTCCACCATTAGATGAACGTGAAAATGATTTGCCAGCACTAAATGATTTGTTGACAAAATTAGGTTTTACTTTACAGTCTGATGAAAAGAATGTAGAGAGAAGAAATAAGATTCTAGGTATTTTCTAGTATTTAAATTGACAAAATTGGAAATATTAGTTATACTTAATTTGAATGAGGGAGGTAAATTATGTTTATATTAGCAGGTTGTGAAATTGGTGGTGTAGAAATCCCAGCAATGATTACTAATATTATTAGTTATGTTGTTACAGGTATTAAAATCGGTGTTCCAGTTTTATTAGTTATTTTTGGAATGATGGATTTAGGAAAAGCTGTTATGAGTAGTAAAGAAGATGAAATTAAGAAAGCTCAAACTACTTTCCTTAAAAGATTAATGGTAGCTGCATTTGTATTCTTTGTTATTACAATTGTACAATTCTTAGTAGGAATTCTAGATAATGCTGGTAAAAAAGACGGACAAACAACTGGCGCAGTAACATGTTTGAAGGAGATTTTTTAAGTAATTACTCTAGTAATTACTTTTCTTTTTTATGTTAATACTTAGTTCGTGCTCTATTGGTGGAGTTCCTATTCCTGACTATATATTAAATAGTATCTCTTATGTGATTGATTTTATTAAAATTGGAATCCCATTATTATTAATTATTTTTGGAATGATTGATTTAGCAAAAGGGGTTGTTGCCAAAAAAGAAGAAGACATGAAAAAGTGTCAGCAATTATTTGTAAAGAAATTAATTGCTGGAGCTATGGTGTTCTTTGTGATAAGTATTACAATATTTTTATTAAAAATGTTAGATTCAGCAGAAACAAATGGTCGTAGAACAAATGATTATGAAGCTTTGAAATGTATTCAAGAAATTATTAAAGAACATTGATCTGTGTTCTTTTTCTTTGAAAAAAAAATAGGATGTGTTATACTAATATTAGGTGAGATTATGACGATGAAGAAAAAACATATATTCTTTTATAGTTTTGTATTATTCATGTGTTTTATGATGATTCCATTTACTACATTAGCAGCAACTGCCGAACAACAAGAGGCTTGTAGGCGTGCTAATTGTGAAAGAGATTCCGAAGGAAATATTTTGACAGATAGCTGTAATGACAAGGGATATGACCAATGTATAGCACAATTAGAAGCTGAAGAAAGTGCTAGTAATGATATCACTATGTGTGGGACAGATATCAAGATTGATTCGAGAATTCCAACTTTTGTATCTAATATATATAATTTATTAAAAATTATAACACCGATCGCACTTGTATTATTTGGAATGTTAGATTTTGCTAAAGCAACAGTCGCACGTGATGATTCAGCAATTAGTAAAGCAGGGAAAAAATTTATTCAAAGGTTAATTGCTGGCATAGCTGTATTTTTAGTGTTTACGATTGTTCAATTTGCTGCTGATTTACTTGATGAAGCAGGTGCTGGATCAATTATGGAATGTGCTAACTGTTTGTTAAATGAACAGTGTGGATAAAAGTGATAATATCAAGAAAAAGTATTTTATAAATACTTTTTTTTATGATATAATGTTGATGTGTATAGACTATAAGTTAAGGGGTGACTTCCATGGGAGATTGGATCGTTAGAAACTTTTTACAGCCATTCTTTTATTGGTTAGATAAAATTATTTACGGATTTATTCAAGATTTATATGCTTTATTTTTTCAAATTTCAAATGTATCATTATTATCTGATACAACTGTAGCCAATTTTGCTCAAAGAATTTATGTTATTATTGGTGTATTTATGTTATTTAAAGTAGCAATCTCTTTAATTACGATGCTAGTCAGTCCTGATTCTATGTCCAAGGGAGGGCCAACATTAATTAAAAGAGTTGTGATCGCACTTGTATTATTAGTGCTAACACCTAATATCTTTACTCTTGCTTATCGTATTCAATCTTATATTATACAAGACAATGTTCTGGGGAACCTCATTTTAGGTGCATCTAGCGATACTGAGAGAGTAGAAAATGCATATGTAAATGGTGGTCAAACAATTGCTTTACAGGTATTTAAAGGATTTTTCCATCCTAAAGCGACATCTGATAATAGCGTAGAAGTAAAAACACCTGCCGATTGTGAAAATGCTGAAGAAGACGATGAAGCATGTACTTATGCAACAGCGGAATCGATTGAAGATTTAGAAGATTTAATTGGTAGTGATAATTATTCATATAGCTTTTTAATTTCCACAATTGCTGGTGGATTTGTAGCATGGATGATTTTGATGTATTGTTTTGATCTGGCCGTACGTGCAGTTAAATTGTCTTTCTTACAACTAATTGCCCCTGTACCAATTTTGGCTAATATTGAAGAGTCGAAAGGTAGTTCTATCTTTAAAAATTGGATTTCACAGTCTGTTTCATGTTTTTTAAGTATTTTTATTCGTTTAATTACAATTTACTTTATTATATTTGTAATTTCAGAATTAGTAGGAATTAATGGTTTAGGATATTATACATTTGATGCTGAACTTGGTGACTTTGTTTATATGAGTGGATATTCAAATTGGTTATTAAGTGCATTTGTAATTATTGGATTGTTATTATTTGCAAAACAAGTTCCACAATTAATTGAAGATATTACAGGAATTAAATCAGAAAAAGCATTCTCTGCGGGCAAGATGGGAGTATTTGCAGCAGGACTTGCCGGTGGTTTTGGAGGAGCCCTTGTTGGTGGTGCTGCCAACTTAGGTAATTACATGGCTGGAAGACGAGCAATGTTAAGAGAAAAAGAGGCTGCTGGTTCTAATTGGAAACCTGAGGATCAAGCTAAATTTGAAAGAATGTATGGAAAATCAGCATTTGGAGCACTGGGGAAGGGCTTAGCTACTACTGCTGGAGGAATGGGATCTGGTGGTATGCGTGCTGGATATGCAGCTGGTAAAGGAAAAGGAATTATGGCTGGAATTAGTGCCGGAAGAGTAGGTTCAATTCAAGCTCGTAATAATAGAGCAATGGGATATGGATTAAAAGAAAAAGCAATCAATAAATTTACTGATTTTACTGGTACCCCACAATCATTTGGTTCTCAAGATGAACGTAAAGGTAAAATCAAAGAGTTGATGGAAAAGAAGAAAAACGCAGAGTTGTCAGAAAAGACAAATGCTGAACTATTCAGATCGCGTTTACAACAAGTAGATGCAAGATTCCAACCTAACTTAACAAGTTTATATTCTCAAAATGAGGATGGATCATATAAAGTAGAAAATGTTGATTGGGATAAATACGTTCAAGAAGTTGCACTTAATAGTCACATAACAACTGAAGATGAAATTAAAAATCATACTTCTGGTGAAGTTGTCGATGATGCCTTCTTACGTAATCTTGAGTCACAAGTATCTGATAGCTTAGTTGATAGAGATATGTTTGAGGCTATCAATTCTGCCAACAATGCACGTCGTGATAGTGACAAGCTTGCTCAAAGTCTAGGAAAAGACATTACAAAATTACAAGAAATGAATGATATTGGAAAGAAAAAATCTTAAAGAAGAAAAGGGTGTGATACGAAATGGATGGAAATTATTTGATTCCGGCCAATTCAAAGAAGTCAAGACTATTATTTGGATTGTTTACTTGGTTTGATTTGGCAATGTTTGGAATTGGAGTTAGTTTAACATTAATATTATTGATGTTTGTACCATTACAGTCTACATTAGTAACAATTATTGTATTAGCTCCAGGATTGGTAACTGGCTTTCTTGTAATGCCAGTTCCAAATTATCATAATGTTTTGACATTTATTCAGGAACTCATTAATTTTTATACAGAAAGAAGACAATTTGAATGGGAAGGTTGGTGTATTCGCCGTGGCACAAATAAAAGATAAGTATACAACACAGTTTGTACCGGTAAAAGATATTAAAAATGGTACAATTATACTTGATAATAATGAAAAAGTAACTGGTGTTAAAATTATGCCAAGAAATATATTTATTCTTGACTATGATGTACAAAGTGGAATGATTTCTAATTTGAAAAATGTATATAACACCATAGATTATGAATTTTGGGTAATTGCAGCTGATAGACCAGTTGATATTAGTGTTTATTTATCACAGTTACAACTTCTATATAATAGTACAAATGATCCAATTCGTCGTAAGTTGATTGTAGAAGATATCAATAAAGGGAATTCATTTGTAAACAATAATATTGTTGATACAGAATATTATTTACTATTTAAAATCAGAGATGAAGATAAGATGCAGAAACGTATTCGTACTTTAATTACACAATTTGCGAATGCAGGTTTAACTTGTCATCAAACTACAAATGATGATTTGAGAATTATATTAGATAACTTTTTAAATGGTGGACAAACCACTACGTTTGGGACGGTGATGACAAGTGGATATTAAAACACAGATTGCTCCAAAAGGTTTAGAGTTTAGACCATCTGATTTTATTATTAGTGATAAGTATGCGACAATATTGACAGTAATATCTTACCCAAAATACATTAGCCCAGGATTTTTATCAGATTTAACAAGTATGTCAGGGATTAAAATGGTTATTAAACATATTCCATTTGCATACAGTGAAATCTCTAAGATGTTAAATAAAGAGATTGCTGATTTAAAGGATAAATATCAACAAGAACCAGATAAAACCATCCAAGAGAGAATTCGTCAAGACTATGAATCGTTAGAAGCATTTATTCAAATGATTGCAGCAACGCAATCAAAGATTTTTGATTTTCAATTACATGTCATGATTACAGCGGATAGTGAAGAAGAGTTAACAAATAAAAAAATGCAGTTAAAAAATTATTTGGAAGCAATGCAGATGAGAGCAGTTCCACTACGTTTTGAGCAGGAAAAAGTATTAAAATCAATTTTACCTATTTTCCCAGATCAAGATATAGAAGAACGAATTGGAACACCAATTCCATCACCAACAATTGCTGCAATGTATCCATTTATTTTTGATAGTATTAAGGATCCAGGATTATCTACTTTATTAGGAGTTGATTTTTCTGGAGGAGTTATTTTATTTAATCAATTTTTGTATCAAGTACAAAAAGAACATAACCGTAATAATGCCAATTTAATTATTCTTGGTACTTCTGGTAGTGGTAAATCAACTGCTGCTAAGATTATGTTAAGGAGTCATTTTAGAAATAATTATAAAGTAATTGCAATCGATCCTGAAGGGGAATTAGAGGAAATGGCACGTCTTTATAATGGAGATTTTATTGATCTAGGACGTGGTGGAGAATTTGGTATGATTAACCCTCTAGAGATTGTATTAGATGCGGATGATGAAGAATTACAAGCAGGCGCAAGTCATTCTGTATTGACAAGTACGTTGCTTTCATTAAAAGCATTTTTACGTTATTACGATCCTGAAATTCCAGGAGATGTATTGAACTTATTCAGTGAAGTTGTACAAGATACTTATCGTCGTTTTGGAATAGATTTTAATTCAGATTTTACAAAATTTACATCAAACGATTATCCTACTTTTAAAGATGTTTATTTGACCATTCGCGGAAGATTAAATGCAATGCCAGAAAAAACACGTGAACGTGATATTATGGAATATTTGGAAATGAAAATAAGACCAATTGTTCGTGAATTACGTTTCTACTTTGATGGGCATACGACAATTCAACCACGTAGTGATTTTGTTGTATTTAATATTCGTGAATTAATGAATACAGATACAAACATTCGTAATGCTTTGTTCTTTAATATTTTAAAATATGCATGGGGTATGACTTTGGATAAGAGTGTTAATACAGTTTTATGTGTAGATGAAGCTCACGTTTTATTAAGTGGTAATAATGAAATGGGAGCAGAATTTTTAGCACAAATTCAACGTCGTGCTCGTAAATACAATACGGGAACAATTATTATCACACAACAACCAAGTGATTTTAGTGATCCACGTGTGCTTGTTCATGGAAAAGCAATTTTTGATAATGCTTCTTATTATTTAGTTATGGGTCTTAAGAAACAAGCTGTAGAAGATTTAGGAAAATTAATTGATTTGAATGATAATGAAATGGAAAGTATTAAGAGATACAACCAAGGAGAAGCATTATTTGTTTGTGGTAGTAGAAGAATGCGTATCAATATTATTGCTTCTGAACAAGAATTAGACTCATTTGGTTCAGGAGGCGGATTATAGTCAGTAATTTTTAGCAGGAACGAGGTGAGTCTTCATGAATCCTTTCAATTTTTTCAATAAAGGAAAACAAAATACTAGTGACAACCAAAGTGGTGGAAGTCAAGTAACCAATATGTTGAAAGGCTTATTCAAAAATAAACTATTTGTACCTATTATGGCAGGTGTGGGCGGCTTTTTTGTAATCATAATTGCCGCCGCTTGTTTAATTATCTTACCGATTGCTGCCATTGATAATGGTATGAATGGTATTCAAAAAGCTTTAGATGATGCAGGTAGCAGCGTAGGTAGTTTTTTTGAGTCACTAGGTAATTTCTTTACGACCGGATATTGGGGAACAGGAGAAGAAGTATTTTATCGTGTTGTTGGGGATAAATATGAATATTATGCTTCAAAAGGGATTCAAATAGATGCACCATTAGTTTTATCTGCAGTATTTATTGGAAATTCTGCAATGACGAATACCAATAGTGAATGTACAATTATTGAGCCAGAGCAGAGTGAAGAATCATCTGATACACCACCAGAAATACAGTATGACTGTGGTGATGAGAAAACACAACAAAGTTATAATGATTTAAGAAATGAAGCAATTAAATTAATGGAAGGCATGGTCGATGGTAATAGTGTAAAATCGGAAGAAGAATATCGACAATGGCTATATGATAATTTTATTGAAAATAAATTAAAGGCAATGGGAACTAAAATTCCTACAGATGAAAAAGAAAAGGATCAATTGTTTAATGATTTAATTGATCAAATTTACTTTAATCGTGATATGTATGAGGCAGCATTAAACGATTTTCAAGACACTGATAGCGATGGTGTAGGTGTCTGTAGTTTCAACATTAATTCTTCAGCGGGACTTCAAACTGTATCTAATGTAAAGGTACGTTTATTAGGGTGTACTGCTGGTGGAGGAACTACTGGCCCATTAGAAGATGAGGAACTAGTTGATTTAGAAAAATATATTTTAGGTGTTACCTATACAGAGAATGGAGGAGCACCAGATGAGGCAATTAAAATGCAAGCAATTGCAGCCCGTTCTTTTGCACTGACAAGATCATATGGTGGTGAAGTTACAACTGAAGATGGATATTCTGTAATTCAAATTAGAGCATGTACTTGGGATCAAGCATATTGTGATCCTGATAAAGGTTGTTGGTCAAATGGTGCTGGTGGAGAATATGGAAATACGATTCATTCAGGATATGATGCTTCTAAACCATGGTCCAAGGCACCTCTTCCAGAAAACGATCGTATCCGTGCTTTAGTTGCAGAAACAACTGGACAAGTAGTTGTTGATAAAGATGGTAAAGTATTGAATACACAGTATATGTCAGACGTTCAACAACAATGGAATGCAATGGCAAATCAAGGTAAGAGTGTAGCTGAAATGGTTAAGAAAACTTACCCAAATGCAGTAGAAGTTACTTCTAACTGTACAGGTGGTGGAGATGGATCTTTAGAAGGAAATCCTAACTTTGCCAATGCGGCTGCTTGGAAATCACCAAGTAATGTATATGCAGCTCAAGGTTTATATGGACAGTGTACTTGGTTTGCTTGGGGTAGATTCTATGAGATATATGGTTATTCACCAGGATTTAGTGCAAATGGTGGAGATTGGGTAGACGAATTAGTACGTGTACATGGAGATAAATTTGAAAAATCTAATACTCCAAAAGTTGGAGCTATCTTTTCAGCAAAGAATCCAGCACCGTGGGGACATGTTGGAATTGTCACTGGAGTAAATGGTGATCAAATTACTATTCAAGAAGGAAACTTAGATGGAGTTACTAATACATTTGATGCGGCAACTAAGGATTGGCATACAGTAACATATTCACTGTCTACACTTCGTACTATTTATAGTGGATTAACTTTTGCAAATCCAAAAAAATCACCAAAGTAAAAGCATAAAATAAAGGAGGAATATCATGAAAAAAGAAAAAAAGAAATTTCAGTTTCAACTGAAATATTTGATCATTGTTGCAGTGATTATTCTATATATAATTTTATGCTTTTTTGCTTTCCAATCTAATGAAGGTTCAAAAGAAGAAGAGGAACCAATTTATATTGTGTTAGGTGCAGATCATAAATTTACTTATTTAGATGGAAAAGTAGAATCAGCTGCAGATTGGAACAATGTGTTTGGTACAAAGAAGTTTTATACATATAGTGATGGTACATATTTAGGAAAGTATAATTTAATGCAGTATAATACTCAGATATATGTGTTTGATGATGCGAATGATGCAGTAGATTATTCGGGTATGTTGTTTGCATATTCGGCACCAAAAAAAATAGATGTAGTGAATACTAGCTTTGTTTCATATGATGAAAATATTGCTGCTATGCTAGAATATTTAGTGGAGGGCAGTACACTTGTTATTCCGCCTGATGAGCAGCTTACTATGTTACAAAAAATTTCTGTAGATTTAGATGGGGATCAAGAAGATGAAGTTGTTTATGCGATTAATAGTGGAGGAACTGCAGATAATCCACAACGTTTCTCATTTTTAAGTTATGAAGATGATGGAGAAGTATATCGCATTATATCAAATACTGGAAATGTAAATGATTCTAAGATGATGCATTATTATAGTATTGCTCAAATTATGGATTTAGATGGCGATAATAAAAAAGAATTAATTGTAAGAGATATTCAATATGGAACAGCAGCAGTAGAACGTTATATGATATATAAACAAAAAGGTGATGACTACCAATTAATTTCATCAGAAACATAAAATGAAACGATTATATGTTTCATTTTTTCATTTTTATGTTATGATATTAGTAGTAAATATGATGATAATTAAGGACCGGAGGTTTTTATGAAATTAAAGTTTAGAGCAGATAAAAAGGATATTAAGATTTTTATTTTATTTTGCATTGTTTTGTTATATTTAGTAGCAATTGCACTATGTAATGTTGTTTCTTTTTTGAGTGAGAATGAGTTTAGTGGTTTTAATCCACTTCCTGCCTTTTCTAAGGAGTATTTCGCTCCTACTATGGTATTTTATACTTTGGCACTTATTTTTACGATAACAAGTGTAAAAGATCGTTTTTTCGAACGTGAATCAGGGCTTGGAGTAAAAGTAGGGAAAAAAGAAAAAGGTGGTTATGCTAGATGGCTTACAGAAGATGAAATGAAAAAAGAGTTAAAAAAAGTAGATCCAAGAGCAGATGAAATTCCTTATGGAGGAATTCCACTGATTAACAATAAAAAAGGTATGTGGGTTGATGATTCTGAGTATCACAACTTAATTATCGGTTCTACTGGTGCCGGAAAGACACAAGTAGTAGTTAATCCTCTTGTAAAGGTTTTAGCCAAAGCTGGAGAAAGTATGATTATTACTGACCCTAAGGGTGAAATTTACGAAGAAAATGCAAATATGCTTCGTGAAAAAGGATATAATGTAGTACTATTAAACTTCCGTAATCCACAAGAAGGTAGTGGTTGGAATCCACTGACATTACCATATAATTATTATCGTAATGGAAATCAAGATAAAGCAATTGAGTTAGTAGATGACTTAGCAGTGAATATCTTATATGATGAGAATGCCCAAAATCAAGATCCATTCTGGGAAAAGACTTCTGCCGATTATTTTGCAGGTCTCACATTGGCACTTTTTGAAGATGCGAATCCGGAAGAGATTAATTTGAATAGTATTAGTTTAATGTCAACCCTTGGTGAAGAAAAGATAAAAGGAACACCAAATACGTATATTAAAGAATATTTTAATAGTAAGGATCCTAGAAGTACAGCTTATGTAGATGCATCTAGTACTTTGATGGCTCCAACGGATACGAAAGCAAGTATCTTATCTGTATTTAAGCAGAAGATTAAACTATTCGCATCTCGTGAAAATATGTCAGAGATGTTATCACATAGTGATTTTGATATGAAGGATATTGGAAGAAAGAAAACAGCTGTATTTATTGTTATTCAAGATGAAAAGAAAACATATCATTCACTTGTTACAATTTTTATTAAACAATGTTATGAAACTTTAATCGATGTCGCTCAAGAATCTCCAAATGGAAAGCTTGCATATCGTACGAACTTCATTCTTGATGAGTTTGCCAATATGCCACCGTTAAAAGATGTTACAACCATGGTTACTGCTGCTCGTAGTAGAAGAATGAGATTTAATTTCATTATTCAAAACTTTGCACAGTTAACACAAGTATACGGAAAAGATAATGGTGAGACAATTAAAGGTAACTGTGGTAACATTATTTATTTGATTAGTAGTGAATTAACTGCTCTAGAAGAAATTAGTAAGATGTGTGGAGAGAAGAAGTCTAAGGAGAAAGAAAAGACTGCTTCTACACCACTTGTTACAGTAAGTGATTTACAACGTTTAGAAAAGTGGCATGCGATTATATTAAGAATTCGTAAAATGCCATTTAAAACAAGATTAAAACCAAATTTTGAAATGTTAAATGAAAATGCATGGGGTAAAGTGTATGAAAAAGCATCTTATCCTCATCGTGAGAAGAAAGCGGTTCAAACATTTGATTTAAAAGGAAAAGTAGATGCAATTCGTAAAGAAAAAATGGAGAAGATGGGAGCCGGAACGAATCCATTTGGAAGTAGTAGTCCATTTGGTGGTTCAAATCCGTTTGGTGGTTCAAATCCATTTGGAGGAGGAAATCCATTCGGTGGTGGAAATCCATTTGCACCATCTCCTACATCTAGTTCTTCCTCACATCCTTCTACTTCAACACCAACGCCATCGCCTACTCCAAATAAGATGAATGGTGTAGATATTCAAGAAATGGTACGTCGTATTGATGAGAAAATTGCTGCTTTAGAAGAAGAAGAAAGACAAGAACGTTTAGCAATTGAGAAGAAGAGAAAAGAAGAACACGAAAGACAGAATAAAGAACAAGAAAAAATAAAACGATTAGAAGAAGAACAACGCAAAAAAGATGCCGAAGAAGAACGAAAAAGACAAGAAATAAAGAAAAAACAAGAAGAAGAATTAAAAAGAATTCAACAAGAGAATGAAGAACGTAAGAGAAAAGAAGCAGAGGAGCAAAGAAAACGCGAAGAAGAAAAACGTCAAAGAGAAGCAGAAGAAAAAAAACGACGTGAAGAAGAACAAAGACGTAGGGCGGAAGAAGAGAGAAAACAACAAGAACGAATGAAACAAGAACAAGAAAGAATGCGTCGCGAACAAGAAGAAAAATTAGCTATGCAAAAAAGAGAACAAGAAGAACAAGAGCGTATTAAAAAAGAGCAAGCTGAAAGAATTCGTCGTGAACAAGAAGAGTTGAAGAGAAAAGAGGAACGTAGTAAATTACCAGAGACTCCAATTATCGAAGAACCAAAAGTAGAACAACAAGTACCTGATGTTCCACTAAATACACAAACATTTGAACCTACAAAAGATATCCAAATAAAAGAGGAAGAGCCAAAGAATGAAATCGAACATGAAATTACAGAAGATGAATTCTTTGATGATTTCTTTAGTGATGATGACGATGAATAGTAACAATTAGATATGTTTTGCATATCATGTATTAAGGTGATATGATGATTTCAAGTATTTCTATCAGTGAATTAAAAAATCATTTAGGACAAATACCCTTAATTGATATTCGAAGTATAGAAAGCTATAACAGTAATCATATTCCTACAGCAATTAATATTCCGTTTGAAAAGTTAATTGCATATCCAGATCAATATCTAGATAAAAATCAAGTATATTATATTTATTGTAGTCGTGGAATTAAGAGTTTAAAAGCAATTCAGATATTATCACAACAAGGATATCATTTTATACATGTCAATGGTGGATATGAAGAATGGATATTAAAAAATTAGATAGTTGAAAAACTGTCTAATTTTTATTTTGTTTCATGGAACTGTTTTCTTACATCACAAATTGTATTATAATAAATATATAATGGGATAGGGGTGATTAAATGATAGATTATATTATTATTGGATTATTAGTAATTGTTATTATATTAGTAATTATTTCTATTGTAAAAAATATTAATGAAGCAAATATTACGGAAAGATTAGGAAGATTAGAAACTGAAGTTGTAAAAGAATTGAATACATTTCAAACTTCTTTATCTAAAAATTTAAGTGATGATTTTGATAAACAATCAGAAAAGATGGAATATCGTTTAAGATTAATTAATGATAAAGTAAATGAACGATTAGATGAGAATTTTGAAAAGACGAATAAAACCTTTACTTCTGTATTAGAACGTCTATCTAAGATTGATGAAGCTCAAAAAAAGATTGATACTTTATCTACTGACATCGTATCATTACAAAGTATTTTAACAGATAAAAAAAGTAGAGGTATTTTTGGAGAAGTTAATTTAAGACATATTATGTCTAGTGTATTTGGTGAAAATAATCATAAGGTATATCAATTACAATATACATTAGAAAATGGTACGATAGCCGATTGTGTTTTATTTGCACCAGAGCCATTAGGTACGATTGCCATTGATTCTAAATTTCCATTAGAACATTATCGCATGATGGTTGATAAAAATAATAGTGTAGCAGTACGTACTGAGAATGAAAAACAATTTCGCTTGGATATGAAAAAACATATTGATGCGATTAGTAGTAAATATATTATTCCTGGGGTAACAAGTGATCAAGCAATTCTTTTCTTGCCAGCAGAAGCCATTTTTGCTGAGTTAAATGCTTATCATGAAGAAATCATAGAATATGCATATAAGAAAAGAGTATGGATTACTTCTCCAACAACGTTAATTAGTACACTGACAACAATTCAAGTAATTATGCAGAATATCGAAAGAGATAAATATGCTTCTATTATTCATAAAGAACTAAATTTATTGGCTGAAGAATTTAAAAGATACAAAGATCGTTGGGATAAGCTTTCTCGTTCTATTGATACTGTAAGTAGAGATATTAAAGATATTCATACAACAACAAATAAAATTACAAAGAGATTTGAATCAATCAATCGTGTAGAAATGGATGACCAAACTACGGAAAAGATAGGTGATATAAGTGAATGAAAATAAGCAAATACCTGAATTCCGTGAACAATCTCGAAAAAAAGCACTATCAGAATTACAAGTTTACAGAGAAGAATTATTACAACAATTAGAACAATTAAAAACAGAAGAAACTAGTGCTAGTGAAAAAGGAAAAGTAAAGAGATTAGGAACACATCCAGGTGCTGGTAATTTTTTCACAAATGAATCATCAGAAGAACCAGAATTAGATGACACATGGATGAACCGTGGAGGATTTATTAATCAATTTCTCATGGTTATTATTGTATTTTGTTTTGTGTTCTCTTTATATATTGTAAGTGCAATGTTACTATTATGATGGAATTTTCCATCTTTTTTTTGCAGGTAAAAAAATTTTTTCTCAGTATATTATTAATATGAGATGGTTAAGAGAATTAGAACATTTATTTCAAATTACAATTGATCAAGAACAATATCAAGTAATTACAGATGAACATATTTGTTTACAAGTCATTGCGGGAGCAGGTAGTGGTAAAACGTTTACAATTTGCTGTAAAGTATATTATTTAGTTTATGTAAAGAAGGTACCACCATATAAAATTTTATTGTTGTCTTATACAAATTATGCTTGTTCTGAAATACAGAATTATTTAAAGAAGATGAATTTAAAGATTGAGGTGATGACATTTCATAAATTTGCTTTAAATATTTTAAAACTAAATCATATTTCTTATCAAATTGAAAACGACGTAAAAGCTATTATATTTCCTTTTATAGAGGCGTTAAGAAATAATGATAGGAATTACTATGAAGAGCTAATATTGTCGTATAGGACGACAAATCGTATAAAAAAACGACTATTAAAATATTATTATCATGTTCTTTGGAAAATAAAAACAGAAGAAATTCCTAATTGGTTAGAATATTCTGTTTTACAAGACATACAAAAGAAAGATAATACAATATTATTAACCAAATTTGAAGAATATAAACAAGTCCATCATATCTTATTTTTCTCTGATATGGTTGCAACTGCATTTAACTTATTAAAGAAAAGTGATGTCATATTAAAAGATTATGCTTATCTATTTATTGATGAATTTCAAGATATTTCACAAGAACGATTCGAGTTTATCTATCAATTTCACCAATTAACAGAATGTCACATTATTGTGGTTGGTGATGACTATCAAAGTATTTATCAATTTGCTGATTCTAATGTATATTATTTTATCCATTTTTTGGATTATTTTAAACACGGTTATCAAATATTTTTAAATCATACTTATCGTAATAGTCAAGAACTTTTAGAATATGCGAAAAAAGTGATATTAAAAAATCATAGTCAGATTCACAAAGTATTGTATTCAGATAAGCATTTGACAATGCCTATTCAATGCTATTATTACTCTGATAATCGTTCTTATGTAATGTCATTAATACAAATTTTAAAAGTGATTTTTCAAGAAAACGAAGCAAAAAAAGTTCTAATTTTATCAAGATATCAATTTGATTTAGACATCATGAAAGAGAAAAAGGTCAATCAAATGTTAAGGAAATGTCCACCTGAAATAAAAATAGATATGTTAACGATACATAAAGCGAAAGGATTAGGATATGATGTAGTAGTTGTTTTAAATTTAAGGGACGGCAAATATGGTTTTCCAAGCACAGAAATGAAAGTTGATTTAGAAGAAGAAAGAAGATTATTTTACGTCGCACTTACGAGAACTAAAAGTTATGTATATTTATTAATCCCTAAAAAAAATCCCTCTATTTTTGTAGAGGAACTGTTTACTTCGAAGTAGGATTGGTATAAATTTTACGATATATTACTTTTCCTTTTTTCTTTAAAAATTCACGATTTAAATAATCATAGTAACTACCTGGAGTCAATAATCCATTGAATTCTAATATATGTAATCCAACACCATTTAGAATATTTTCAACCAATCCAGTGCAGTTTGTTTTTAATACAAAGAATTTTTTCCATTTCCCATTTGTTACTTTTTTAAATTGTCCGTTTGCTAATTTATATATTTCACTTGACATATCATGATATTCACCTTTTGGAAGTTTTCCCATTTCTGCTAATTGTAAATCAGGATAATAATCTTCGACATTTATTGTAATTAATTTATGAATTCTGTTTTTTACAATCTCTTTTTCTTTTTGAGTTAATGATATTCCAAAGACAACTAAATATCGTTTTTTGTTTTGTAGAGCATACTGAATATAAGCATCACGATCTGCAATACAAATGACTCCATCTCCAATCGCATCAAAAAGTTTTCTAGAATGCATATCGTAATTTCCATAGGAATATGTTTTTCCCTCAAAAGAAATTTCAATATGTCCAAAGGCAGCAGAACCAGAGTTTGCTAAATGAATAATTACTTCTATATCTGCTTTTTTGGAATTCTTTTTCTTAGCTTCAATAGTAGTCTCAT
This sequence comes from uncultured Acholeplasmataceae bacterium, assembly GCA_905203475.1. Taxonomy (GTDB): domain Bacteria; phylum Bacillota_I; class Bacilli_A; order RF39; family UBA660; genus UMGS2016. Next base: position 628 of record CAJKWD010000007.1, on the reverse strand, counting down.
CGGGTTCCTTTTCTAAAATTTCATTAATTAAAGTAATTAGCTTACGTGGAATAAAGGCAGCAATTAGAATCGGTAATGAAATGCGAACTTTATTTTTTAAGTGATCTGGTATCATTTCTGATATAAAACTATTCAATTGTGAAATACCATATAATCCAAAATATATTCCAATAATCAACATGACATAAGGATATTTAGCAGTTGGATGAAGCATTAAAAATAAAGATAGTGTGAATTTAACCAGAAAAGCAATTAAGACAAGAAGACGCCCACGAATATGATTTTTCTTATATAAGGTATAGTTAATCGCTTCAATCATGGCGTGAACGAGTAAATAAATGCCCAAAATAATAGATAAACTACCTTGAAAGAAAGTAGGGTGACAGTAAATGAAAAGAGCAAATCCGATATCTAAGAAAGCTCGTACAAGCATATTTAGTTTTTGCTTTTTTGTAAGTACTTGAATACATTGTAAAATCGCATCTAATAATATTCCTAAACATAATAAATATAAAAGCATATTGACTGTAAATCCAGTACGAAAAATAAATAAAAAACTACCGATAAAAAAGAGCATTGCCGAAACAAAATAAGTAGTTGAATTGATTGTTTTCTTTAACACAGTAGG
>CAJKWD010000006.1 GCA_905203475.1 uncultured Acholeplasmataceae bacterium | reverse complement strand
CCCCCCCCATGGTAACTTTTGGCTAACAGAAGTTTTATTTCTCATATCTATCACCTAGTCTCCTACTGTTTACATTTTAACACATTTTCATTTCTATGAAAAGGAGTTTGTTATCTCTTTACAGTATGTTATTGATAGAGGGATAGCTAGGTGTTCACTTCCAATATAGATAAGGAGGTGAAGGTTATGAAATATGAGAAAAAAATAATCATTACTTTATTACAACTTTTGAAATACCTCATTATTCTCTTATTTCTAATAATAATTAAAAACACCTAGCATATGCTAAGTGATCTACAAACATGTGGACACTTAGTAAGTATCCCTCTTACATTATATGATAATAATAGAATATTGTAAATAGAAATATCCAATTCCTCGATTGATGTAACTTCCATATCGTTTTTTATTTTTTGCAATATATTTTCATAATCACTATCGTTTGGAAAATCTGCAACAAGTTCTTTTCCTTTTAAATTGTGACTCATTCAGTTTTCATATAATCCCAATGGAATCTTACCATAGCAATTCATATGAAATTCTTTTGAAAAAGATTTGGAATAAATAATGGTGTCTCCAATTCTTTCTTTAAAATCGAAAAATTTTTCATATAGATAATAGATTGCGATATCACAGGAATCATCGGTATATAAGCGAATTCCTTTAAAAGATTGTTTCGCTAAATTAATTGTAAATGAAAATATTTCCTTTCCAAATCCATGTTTTCTATATTCTTTTAATACACCAAACCAATTATACCAACAAACATCTTCTTCATTTCCCCAATATAATCCAGTGATTCCAATTGGTACTCCTTCATAAAAGACTAAATACAATTCATTATTGAAATTTTTTAATATTAAGCTTTCTAATTCATGATTTAATTTTTCTGGCTTATGATCGAAAAATAATTTTTTCAAAGTTTCTACATAAGAATCAATCAATGTTTCATTGTTATGTCCATTTTTTCGAACTAAAATAAACTCTAATTTCTTCATATCTATCACCTAGTCTCCTACTGTTTGCATTTTAACACATTTTCATTTCTATGAAAAGGAGTTTGATATTCCTTTACAGTATGTTATTGATAGAGGGATCGTTAGGTGTTCACTTCCAATATGGATAAGGAGGTGAAGTCTATGAGGTATGAAAGAAAACTTATTAAACAATTAATACATGTTATGTGGTTTCTTCTCATACTCCTATTCTTAATTATAATTAAAAACACCTAGCATATGCTAAGTGTACCCTATAGATGGACACTTAGTAAGTATCCCTCTTTCATTATATGATAATAATTGCTGATTGTAAATAAAAAAGATGTCTGCTTGACATCTATTTGTTACTTGTTTGTGGTTGTAATAGCGAAAGACTTACCTTTCCCTTTTCTTTAGAAATATCTTCTACATAACAATCAACAATATCTCCTACACTGACTACTTCACTTGGATGTTTGATATATTTATCTGTTAATTTAGAAATATGTGCAAGGCCATCATTATGTAATCCAATATCGATAAAAGCTCCAAAGTCCACAACATTGCGCACTGTACCTTGTAATTTCATTCCTATTTTTAAGTCATCAATCTCTAATATATCACTTCTTAAAAGTGGTTGTGGCATTTCATCTCTTGGATCTAAGTTTGGTTTCTTTAAAGATGCAATAACATCTTCTAATGTATATTGATCCGTATTTAATTTTTCTTGGTATTTTGTTATATCTAATTGGTTTAGTTTTTCAATTAACGGTTTTGTTCCAATATCATCACTTGTAAATCCTAAATCACTTAATAAAGTGAGTGCAACAGGATAACTTTCAGGGTGAATTGCTGTTTTATCTAATTTGTTTTCCCCATCTGGAATTCTTAAGAAACCAATTGCTTGTTCATAAGCTTTATCAGAAAGCAATTTTTTCTTTTTAATTTCTTCTCTTGATACAATTTTACCTACCTTTTCACGATATTCAATGATTTTTTGGCATGCTTTCTTAGTCAGTCCTGATACATAACTAAGTAGTGAAAGGGATGCTGTATTGATGTTTACACCAACGCTATTGACACATTTTTCGACAACAAAGTCTAGAGAATTAGATAATTTCTTTTGACTTACATCATGTTGATATAGACCTACACCAATTCCTTCTGGAGGTATTTTTACAAGTTCTGCTAATGGATCTTGTAAACGTCTACCAATGCTAACAGCACTTCTTTTTTCAATTGCTAGATCAGGAAACTCTTCGGCAGCTATTTTTGAAGCACTATAGATAGAAGCGCCTGCTTCAGATACAATTACATATTTACAATTTAAATGATATTCACGAATCATATCAGCACAAAATTTTTCTGATTCACGAGACGCAGTACCATTGCCAATTGCAATAATATCAACATGATATTTTTGAATCAATTTTACAACTATTTCTTTTGCTTCTTTGATTCTTCCTTCTGTTTTTGAATTTAAAAATGGTTTAATCACCGTAGAATCTAAGTATTTTCCAGTTTTATCAATCACAGCTAATTTACAACCATTAACAAATCCAGGATCGAAGGCAAGAACAACTTGTTCTTTCATTGGTGGTGTTAGAAGTAAGGCTTCTAAATTTTTACCAAAGTTATCGATTGCCGCTTCTTCTCCTTTTTCTGATAATTCAGAACGAATTTCCCGTTCGATAGATGGAGCAATTAATCTTTTATAAGAATCTTCAATTGCTTCTTGAATACTTGGTACTACAAATGATTGATTATTTTTTATAATTTTCTTTTCTAAGAAGTTTAATATTTCTTGTTTATCAATATCAATGGAAACATTCAATACTTTTTCTTTTTCACCACGATTTAAGGCTAAAATACGGTGTGGTTTAACCCATTTAACAGGTTCTTGATAATCGTAATACATTTCGTATACTTTTCCCTCATCTTCGGCATTTTTCTTTATTTTAGAAGTAATTGTTCCATGTTTATAAAAATAATTACGAATCCATTTACGATAAGAAGCATTATCACTAATCCATTCTGCAATAATATACTTCGCTCCTGTAATTGCTTCGTCCATTGTTTTTACTTTATCTTTGATAAATTTACTTGCTAAATCCTCAAGAGAACCTTTGGTTGGAAACGACATCATCATTTTCGCAAGTGGTTCTAAACCTAATGCAATGGCTTCTGTTGCTTTTGTTTTCTTTTTTTCTTTATATGGACGATATAGATCTTCTACTTCTACTAATTTTGTACAGTCCATAATTTTCTTCTTTAATTCTTCGGTTAACATTCCTTTTTCGTCGATTAAACGAATGACATCTTCTTTTCTCTTTAATAAATTATTTTGATATTCATATATTTCTTCTATTTTTCTAATTTCTTCTTCATTTAAAGCACCTGTCATTTCTTTACGATAACGAGCAATAAAAGGAACTGTATTTCCTTCACTTAATAATGTTAATACTGTTTCTACTTGTTTTGGTTGAATATTTAATTCTCGACTCATTGTTTCTATAATTTCTTGATTCATATCTTCACCTTTTCCTTATTTATCTTATCATAATTTTTTCTTTTGCAAAAGAAAAGATGTCTAGTTGACATCTTAATAATATCCTTGTTCTTCTAAGAAATCAATTAAACTCTCTTGATCTAAATATCCTTCATAAGAAGCGACTACTTTCTTATTTTCTACGACAATTAAGAATGGTAAAATATATCCATCTTCTTTATTAGTAATAGAATTAGATTCCACAAATTTCATCTGTTCATCACTATCTAAATTCTTATGTGTATAAAAATAAGCTTGTTTATGACTCTTTCTTAAAAGATTTGTTAATACCGGTGTCAATTCTTGTGAGACAATGCCATTATCACCAACATAAATTAATTTACGTGATTCACTTTGATTTAATTCTAAATATTCATCAAAATCAATTTTGACAAGTCCTCCTTGTAGATTGTAAACAAAGATACAAATAGCGATGACAGCAATGATAATCACTGAAGTTAAAATCATATAGAAACGATGAGAACGTTTCATTTTCTTTTTTTCTGAAGCACTCATTGGTCGTTCTATCTTTGTTTTATCCTTTTTTGTTTCTGAAATTACATGATTTGTTTTTTTCTGATCCTTTTTATTCATAGTAAACACTCCTTCGTATTCTATAATTTTATTATAACATAATCAAAAATTTGTGTAAAGAAAAAGGTCACAGCTTATCGTGTCCCTTTTGTTAATTGATTCATATATGTTAAAAATAATTGTTTTTGTGATAATGTAACTGGTTCTTCTAAATTGTCTTGAGATATGAAATGATTTAATAAATTGATTGATTCAGCGTAATGATCACTATATTTGATGGGGTTCATTAATTCTAATGTTCGAATGTATTCTCTTACTTCTATAGAACAATCTTGGGCAAGTGGAAAGAAATTATGCTGCCAAGTATACTTTGGTTCTGTTTTCTTTTCTCCTGGAAAAATCTCTGTTGTTTGATGTAAATGAGTTACCATATCACAGCTATCATACTCTGTAAATAATTCATTTAATATAAAAGCATTTCTATCTTGAATTGTGAAGTATTGATGTTGTCTTCCATCATATACATTTTCCATACAAGAAAGGCCTACTTTTAGGCTTGTATAAAAATAGTGTTCTATCTCTACTCGTGATTCTATTTGTGTCAATAAAGCGTGTTTTAATTCATGTAGTAAAGCAATATCTGTAACATGTTGTTGATGCATCACAATTAATCTATTTATATTTAAATCATCGTTTCTTTTTTCAATTAATGGAATGAAACTTGTACGTTCACTATCTTGCATATAATCCTGCACAATAGAAATTGGATAAGGATTTAAAGAATGAGAATTTCCCAATAATAATTCAATGCACATTTCTTTATCTTTCTCTTGTGTGTCAGGAAATAACAAAGTTACTTCTTTCATCCTATTTTCAAAGATACTACGATTTTCTTCTCCATATAATCTAGTAAATTCATCGATAATGATTTGTTCTTTTTCTTTGACATATTGTTGTAAGTTCATAGTTTTCTCACCTCTCACAAGGATATTATTGTAACATAAAAAAAGGTGTTTTTACACCTCTTTATTTTCAAAATCATTTAAAAAGTCATCGATTGTTAAAATTCTTTCATCTATTTCTTTTAATGAAATCTTTTTTTCTTTTGTTGTAATTGGAACTACTTCTTCTTTTTCATCTTCTAGTAACGTTGTAATAACACCAGCACTTAAGAATTTTTCTTTTACTGTAGATCCAGTTGAGTATCGATCAGCTACTTTAAATTCTGTTAATTTTTTTATTACAACATCATCTTTTGTTTTTAGATAAATTTCATTCTTACTTGGAAGTACAAATGTATTTAAAATATAATATGGATTTGTTTTTACATCTCTTACAATTTGTATTCCACGACGAGCACGTGACATTTTATCAAACTCTGTTAATTTTACTCTTTTTGCTGTATTTTTCTTTGTTAGGACGGTTAAATATTCACTTTTACCATCAAACAAGCTTGTTCCGACAACATAATCTTCTTTTAAATTAATAGATTTCACTCCACTACCCTTTGGTCCTGTAAATGGTATTTCAGATACTTCATACCAAAGTCCATAACCGCGATATGTTGTTACAAAAATATCTTGATAATTTTCACTTGATACAAAGATTAATTCATCATTTTCTTTTAACTTCATACTTGTCATAGACTTTGTATAACGTTGAACTTTAAAATCTTTCACATGTGTACGTTTGATCATTCCTAATTTGGTTGCTTGCGTAATTACCATATCAGATTCAAAGTCTTTCACTGGAATTGCTCCAATAATACGTTCCCCTTCTTTTAATTTAATAACGTTGCTAATATGTTTTCCTAAATCTTTCCATTTTAAATCAGGAATAATATGAACAGGGACATATAAATAATTACCAAAGTTTGTAAACATTAAAACTGTATCTAAAGTGTTTAATTTCATGGTATAAGTAACAAAGTCTCCTTCTTTAACAGCAGTTGAATCAGTAGATGCTTGATAACTACGAAGAGAGACACGTTTTACATACCCATCATTGGTAATGACAACGATAACATCTTCTTTTGGAATCATTACTGATGTATCAATTTTAATCTCTGTAATCTCTTCTTTAATTTCTGTTAAACGTGGTGTTGCATATCCTTTTTTCACGGCACGTAATTCTTCTTTCATAACACTCTTTAGTTTATCTTCATTGGAAATAATTTCATCTAAACGAGCTACTTCTTCTTGTAAGTGCTTTAATTCAGATTCTAATTCTGTTACATCAGTATTAGTCAAACGGTAAAGTTGCAATGTAACAATTGCTTCTGCTTGTTCTTCAGTAAATTCAAATTTCTTTACTAAGTTTAATTTTGCATCACTTTTATTTTTACTAGCACGGATCGTTTTAATCACTTCATCCAAAATAGATAAAGCTCTAATTAAACCTTCCAAAATATGCATTCTTTTTCTAGCAACACGTAATTCAAAGTTTGTTCTTCTTGTAATTACTTCTTTTTCATGGGCTATATAAGCATCTAAAATTGGTAATATTCCCACTGTCATTGGACGATGATTGATGATTGCTACCATGTTAAATGTATAAGAAATCTGCATATCTGTATTTTTTAATAAATAATTTAAAACTAATTCTCTATTCGCATCTTTTTTAAGATCAATCGCAATTCTAAGTCCTTCTCTCGATGTCTCATCACGAACTTCTTGAATTCCTTCTATTTTCTTATCAATACGAATCTCATCAATACGACGTACCATGTTAGCTTTATTTACTTCATATGGAATTTCATCAATGATAATTTGTTCTTTCCCTTTTTGTTTTTCAAAATGGATTTTACTACGAATAATGATTTTGCCTCGACCTGTTTCATATGCTTGACGAATTCCTTTTAATCCTTCGACAATCCCACCAGTTGGAAAATCTGGCCCTTTGACAATTTCCATAATTGTATCCAAACGACAATTTGGACTATCAATACGTTTAATGGTAGCATCTATAACTTCTCCTAAGTTATGAGTTGGAATATTAGTTGCATATCCCGCACTAATTCCCATTGCTCCATTGACAAGTAATAATGGAAATTTCACAGGTAGTACTGTTGGTTCTAATAAAGTATCATCATAGTTTGGAACCCATTCTACAGTATCTTTATCAATATCAGTTAATAGTTCATTACTTATTTTAGATAGTCTTGCTTCTGTATAACGCATAGCTGCTGGACTATCCCCATCCATAGATCCATTATTTCCATGCATATCAATATATACTGCATTTTGTTTCCACCATTGACTCATACGTACCATAGCATCATAGATAGAAGAATCACCATGTGGGTGATAAGCTCCCATGATATTTCCTACTGCTTTAGCTGATTTTTTATATGGTTTATCATATGTATTATGATCACGATACATTGCATATAAAATACGTCTTTGTACAGGTTTTAAACCATCTCTTACATCTGGTAAAGCACGATATTGGATAATTTCTTTAGAATACTCTCCAAATCGTTCTCCTAATATTTCTTCTAGTGAATATTCATAAATTCGTTTGATTACTTCTTGCATAACTTCACCTACTTTTTATAGCGTCTTCACTTTCTCGTAGCACATTCTAGCATCGTAAATGGGATAAATATTTTCTATTTTATGTTCTTCCATATAATCTGGATAATAGATAATTTGTTCAAAATCACTTGCTCTATACTCCTGCATATCAATTACATTGACATACGTAAAATGATTTGTTCTCGTTAAAAACATCCATCCATAAGACGTTTCATACTCCCCTTTTGGTTTATGATAACCAAGATATAAATCTATAACACGTACTGCTTGGTGCTGTTCTAATTCTTTTAATTTTAAAATATGTTGTTTTAACTCATGAATTAATAGTTTTCTAGTAATGAGTGGATCATCTTCATCTGTATAACATAGTTGTGATTGCCATCTTAATTTTTCTTTACGAAGGCCAATTCCAAATGAACTAATTACTCCCTCTGGATAATTACTTAAATCTTGATACATTTCCAAATAAGTCATTGGCTTTGTCTTATGAATGATATCTTTGACACATTTCTTTTCTGCTTCTTTCACATATATATCATAATTTCCATTTAAGTTATTCTCTAAAATAGGATTATAAATAACCATCTCCGGACTATCGTATATTTCTCCAGATCCTATATTTAAATATTTTCCTTTTAAATCATAATCTTCCTCATCAAAAAGAGGCATGATAATATCTGTTATTTCCGTTTCTAATAGACATTCACGCATCTTACCAAAACGATATACATACTCTCTTACACAAGGCATAATATAAACTTCTTCTGGTAAAAAATAGAAATTTTCAGGAATTTCAACATAAGGATCAAATCTCATCTTTACACCTCTAACTAATTTGGTAATTATCTTGTAGACCAAATTCTACATTTTCTTCAATCCATTCTTTTCTAGGTTCTACTTTATCTCCCATTAAAACACGTACTCTTTTTTCTGCTAAAGCAGCATCACTAATATTAATTTTAATTAAACTACGTGTATCTGGATTCATAGTAGTTTCCCATAATTGATCGGCATTCATTTCCCCTAATCCTTTATATCTTTGTGTTTCTGTTTTCTTGCCTTTATATTTTTCTAATACTTGTTTACGATCATCTTCTGTCCATGCATAAGAAAGGTCTTTCCCACAAGTAATTTTATATAGTGGTGGCATAGCAATATAAAGTTTTCCCGCTTCAATTAATGGTTTCATATATCGATAGAAGAACGTTAATAATAGAATTTGAATATGGGAACCATCGACATCGGCATCGGTCATAATAATTACTTTATCATAATTAGAATCTTCTACTTCAAAATCACTTCCACAACCAGCTCCTACAGTATGGATAATGGTATTAATTTCTTCATTTTTTAAAATATCTTCCATGGTTGCTTTCTCAGAGTTAATTACTTTTCCACGAAGTGGTAAAATGGCTTGAAATTTACGATCTCTTCCTTGTTTTGCACTACCACCAGCAGAATCACCCTCGACTAAGAATAATTCATTTTTCTTTGGATTTTTCGCTTGAGCAGGAGCGAGTTTTCCACTAAGGGCACGTTCTTTCGTACTTTTACTTTTTCCATTACGAGCTTCATCACGTGCTTTTCGAGCCGCTTCACGAACTAACTTACTCTTTACCATTTTATTTAGTATTTTAGTAGCAATCTCTTTATTCTCTTCCAAATAATATTGTAGCTTTTCTGATACGATACTATCTACAATTGGACGAGCCTCTGGTGTTCCTAATTTACCTTTCGTTTGTCCTTCAAACTGCAATTTATCTTCTGGAACTTGTAAACTGATAATAGCAGTCAATCCCTCTCTCGTATCACTACCCTCTAAGTTTTTATCTTTCGCTTTTAAAAAGCCATTTGTTCTTGCATAATCATTGAATACTCTTGTAACAGCAGTCTTAAAACCAACTTCATGCGTTCCACCATCATTTGTTTTGACATTATTTACAAATGATACTAAATTCTCACTGTATTCTTCTGTATATTGAAAAGCAATCTCAACACGGATCCCGTCTTTTTCACCCATAAAGTGAACTGGTTTATGTAATACATTTTTATCTTCGTTTAAATATTCTACAAAAGCTTCTAAACCATTGGCATAGTGGAATTCACGTTTTTTATTATCCTCTTCATCTTCTACAGTAACTGTTAACCCTTTTAGTAAAAAAGCACATTCCTGCATTCTTTCACAAATCGTAGTAAAGGAAAAAGTAGTAGTAGAAAATATCGTATCATCAGGCATAAAACGGACTGTTGTTCCTGTTTTACTTGTCTTTTCTATTTTCTTTAATTTTTGATCTACTTTACCCCCATCTTTAAAACGAATAAAGTATTTATAACCATCTCTACAAATCGTTACTTCCATCCATTTACTAAGGGCATTCACAACAGAAGCACCTACTCCATGTAATCCTCCAGATACTTTGTATCCACCCTCTTCAAATTTACCACCAGCATGTAATACCGTATAAATTACTTCTGGTGTTGATTTTCCTGTTTCATGCATTCCTACTGGTACACCACGTCCACTATCGCTTACTTCAATGGAGTGATCTTTATGCATGATAATAGAAATTCTATTTCCATATCCATTAATGACTTCATCAATTCCATTATCAACGATTTCCCATACCAAATGATGTAATCCTCTTTTATCAGTAGAACCAATATACATACCAGGACGTTTTCTTACTGCTTCTAATCCTTCTAAAACTTTAATTGAATGTTCATCATATTTTGCCATAATATCACCCTAATACTTTCTATTATAACACATTTTCCTTACTTTCTCCTATTTCAAGATACAGGAAAATCAAAAAAAAAGCAAGTAATACCTTGCATAATAGATAAAGTAAATTCAAAAAAAAGAGAAATCATTTCCTCATCATGCAGGAACACACTCTATTTTTATCGTAAGTGATTAATAGGAATGTGAAATGGTTAGGTATCCCGATTTTTGTTAAATAGACGGGAGGTGATTTATGAAAGATCATGATTTTACATCATCGATTTTGAAACTCCTTCGAACTATTATCTTATATCAGATTATAAAAATAATTACAAAAAAACCTAACCGTAGTTAGGTGTCCCTATAATAACGGGATGCCTTGCTTAGCATTCCTTTTTTTGTGATTTTCATCACTAACAATAGTATAACATAAAGTATCACAAAAGGAAATATTATTCATTTTGTGTATCATTTTCAGGGGTCGTCAGGAAAGCATCTTCGTCTTGTTTTATATTCAATACTTCAGTATGAAAATCAACAAAGTTTGTATAATTCTCTCTAAGAATTCCTATTTGTAACATCATATCTTCAATATCAGGATAACACTGATTGTGACTCATTTGATAATCATCTAAATCTAGAAATAAATTTTCTGCATCAATTAACAATTGTAATAATTTTGCTGCAGGAACATCTAATTTTTTCCATTCACGTTCTCTAATATCTGTAACTTGAAAACGATTATTTTCTTTTTCACTTTGCATATCAGGCATTATCTCAACACCTCTTCCACTATATTTATTTTATCTTTTAAAAAAACCTAACCGTAGTTAGGTAATCCAGAACAGGATGCCTTACTTAGCATTCCTTTTTTTGTGATTTGCATCACTAACAATAGTATAACATAGAATTCATAGAAAAACATCGTTTTTTTTATATTTATCGTATGAATATCTAACATATGACTATTTTTTATCAAAATACATTGGAATGATTTAGATTATTTTATTTGCTTCAATAATATCTTGTAATTCTTGGTAGACGGAATCTACTTTTTCTTTTTCTCCTTCGATTGCTACTACTTTCATAGCTGGAGAGATATAATCATCTATTTCAAATTTTACATGATCCTTTTGATAAACAACACGATTACGTTCTAATACTTTTTTTGTATTTAAATCTAATATATCAATTAATGAAGTGACAAAGTTACGATTATCATCAGTAATCATTAATTCATCTGTTTCTCGACATACTGTTAATGTCTCATCATTTAAATTGTCATCTTTAAAGTTTAATAGTTCAACTGTTTGATTGTCATATATATTTTTCGTAATTCTTGCCATAATTTTACCACCATTTTTAAATAGTGTTCTTATCTGATGGTATGATTCTACTTTCTCATAATTATGATCAATACAGTATTGAATAAATTCATTCACATCTTTTACTTGAAAACTGTATTCATATTCTTGATTCATATCTATCCACCTCCTAACACATCTTCGATATGAAACAATCTGTATTTGCTTTCTGATAGAAACATGTCTATTCATGAATACAATAAACAAAAAAAGAAGAAAAATCAAGTCTATTCTTCTTCGTTTGCATCTTTTTTTACAAGTACTTCTCTAGGTTTCGATCCATTTGGAGGTCCTACAATTCCTCTTTCTTCTAGTAAATCCATAGCTCTTGCAGCACGGTTATATCCTAGACGGAATCTTCTTTGTAGAAGTGATGCGCTTGCTTTCCCACCTTGAATCACAAAGTCTACAATGTCATTATAAAGTGGTTCATCATAGTCATCTTTTTCTTCTACCATCGTTGTCGCATGTAATTCTTCATCATCCATGGTTAAACTATTATCGTATTTCGCAATCTGTTGTTTAATAACATGATCGACAACACGTTTAATTTCATCTTCATCGATAAATGTTCCTTGAACACGAATTGGACTAGATTCTCCCTGTGGTAAGAACAACATATCTCCTTTTCCAAGTAGTTTCTCTGCTCCTCCTTGATCTAGAATAGTACGAGAATCAATTTGACTAGATACTGCGAAACTAATACGGGATGGAATATTCGCCTTTACAACGCCCGTAATAACATCCGTAGATGGTCTTTGTGTCGCGACAATTAAATGGATTCCTGCAGCACGTGCCATTTGTGTAATACGCATAATCGAATCTTCTACTTCTTTGGCTGCAACTAACATTAAATCCGCTAACTCATCGATAATAACTACGATAAATGGTAATTTATTTTTTTGTTCTTCTTTTGGTCTACCTTCGTTATATTTATCAATGTAATTATTATAACTTGTAATATTTTTCGTTCCACTTTCACTAAACACTTCATAACGACGTTCCATTTCCACAACAATTTTCTTAAGTGCAATATTTGCTTTCTTTGGATCAGTTACAACTGGAGCAAGTAAATGTGGTACTCCATTATACATAGAAAGTTCTACTTTTTTTGGATCCACTAACACTAATTTTACTTCATCTGGTTTCGTACGCATTAAAATCGAAATTAAAATACTATTGATACAAACAGATTTACCACTACCAGTTGCTCCTGCTACTAATAAGTGTGGTGTTTTATTAATTTCACAAAAGACAGGAGCTCCCATAACATTTTTACCAAGTGTTACAAGCAACTTACTATCTTTTAACTTCGGTGGTACTTTCTCTAAAATTTCTCTTACGGTTACCATCGTTGTTACTTTATTTGGTACTTCAATACCAATTGTACGTTTTCCTGGAATTGGTGCTTCTATTTTTACATCTTTTACTGCAAGTGCTAAAGCAAGTTCACGATGGATTCCAAGTATCTTACTGACCTTAGTACCTGCTTTTACATCTAATTCATACTGTGTTACAGTCGGCCCAATATTGGCATTCACAATATGTCCCTCGATTCCAAAATCCGTTAATACTTGATTTAATATCTTCTTATTATCCTCTACTGCCACTTCATTTCCCTTTTGGTTCACTGGTTTAGGTTTTGCTAGTAAACTAAGTGGTGGAAATACATATGGTTTTTGTTTTGGCTCTTCTTTTACTTCTTGTACAATTGGTTGATCCCCATTTAAAGGGTGTAAATTTTCTCCCAATATTTCGCCTGTTTCTTCATCAATACGAAGATTAGACTCATCTGCCACTGTAACAGATGGCTCTGGCTCTTCTTCCTGTTTTTCTAAAGCTTCTTTTCTTTCTTTTTCACGTTCTATCGCACGTTCTTTTTTACGTTCTAATCGTGCTTCATTTGTCTCTTCTAATTTTGTTTTTACAGCCTTAATCATATCAGCAATACTAACACCTGTAAATAACACAATGCCACATATAATTAAAGCCCATGCGACAATCTTCGTTCCCGCAATATCAAAAAGTGTTACAAATAAAATAGAAACAAGTGCTCCTATTAATCCTCCTCCTTGAATATTCATCATACTCTTCGTAGAAGCCATAAAGTTTAATACTGTTTCTTTTAAAATATCAAACCCTTGTAAGTCATTTTTGGTAATATAACTCAAATGTGAAAATACTAAAATACCAATACAGAATACATATAATCCCACAAGTTTAGATGTAAAATAATTCGGTCTTTCTCTTTTCACCATCATATATACACCAACTACAAATACTGCCACTAATAAAAGATTATACCAAGCACCTACTAAGAAAGCAGCAAATGCTCCAATCAATCTTCCAACAGGACCAAAGCCCCCTTTACTACCTGCTCCTAAAATGGCAATTAAAATGAGTAATATTCCAATTAACTCGACATGGTAACCAGTTGTCTTTTTCTTATCGTCTTTTCTTTTCTTACGTTTTGCCATTCTTACACTTCCTTTATCCTCTTCATTATAGCATACAATTTCCTCTCGAAACAAGTTACTTTACACCAAAAAAAGCCAGTTGGCTTTTCTTTAAAACAATTCTTCTAATTGTTTTTCTAAGAGCTTTAAAACTCCATTTTGATCCGGTAAAACTGTATCTAAATCACCAAAAGCAACAACATATTTTAAATAATATTTAAAGTATGGATGACTTTCAAATGACTGTGCTTCATAATCATAATAATGTCTACAGAAATGTCTTAATCCCGACAATCTTAAATATTCCATTCTTCCATATTTCGTTAATAATTCTTCATCGTAAAACTTAAACAATAAGAAATGAATAAATGCGAATATAATAACAAGCAATAAATAACATTCTTTTGTAGTCATTACATACCCAATCACGGGAACAAGTAAAATCACTTGTAATATGAGATAAGCAAAACGCAACCCTTTCTTTAAACGACGATCAATATATTTCCAAATAGTATGCAAATCAAATGGAATCAGTAAGAAGATCATCGAAATTGCGAATATTACCATAACAATTCCCGTAATACTTTCTTTTTCTGGTTGTATCCATCCTACTAAGTATCCAACCATTAAGAAAATTGCTGCAATCATATTTACAAATGCATACTTTTCAAAGGCATTCATAAAATTACCTAAACTTTTATCATAAATACGATTTTTATAAAGTGCATCGGTTGCTAAATCACGAACAATTCCAAAATCTTGTTTAAAACATGTTTCTGTATCTAAATTTTGATGTACTTTACGAGATAATTCCGGAATCGTCATCGCATCTCCACTTTGAATTTGTTCTTTTTGAAATAATACTTTTAAGAACTGATATTCATAACCACTTAAATGTTGATCATTTAAATAGATAATTGTTCCATCAGAACGTAGTCCTATATTTCCTCTTTCCTGTAATGTTAAGATTAAAGAAAGTGCAAAATCTTTACTTTTACCACTAATCATTTTAGAAGCTAATGGTGGTAATATTTTAATATCTGCTTGGCTATATGGAACAATTAAACTTTCTTTCATCTTCTTCACATAGTTACGTTTATGACGAACTATTTTCAAAAAGATATAAATCATAGTACTAAAGATAATGAAATAAACAAGTGGTAAATTGTTTTTATTTTTACTTTCAAATTCAATCTTATCTCTTGTTTTTTGATCATAATTAAAACTTAATATATCATTATCAGCTTTTTCTTTTAAAATATTTGTATTATCTAATACTTTTGTATCAGTTGCAACTATAAAATTAGTCTGGGTACTACTTTTCAAATTACTCTGTTCCATTTGATAAGTTCTATCATCCAATTTCTTAAGAGCAATCGAATTACCTGTTGTATTATCTTTTATATAGTATTTATCCGTTCCAGACTGTGGTATTTTGACCTGGATTTTTAATTGCTGAATATTTGTGTGTCGTGGTTGGATATTTAATCCAAAAGCAGCTAAAGTCGTATAACGTTTTACGGCTCTACTATCGATCGTATAAGATAATTTCATCGTAAATTTTCTCGTGGTTGGATCAAATAAAATTGTTCGTGCGTTTTTATCTTCACGAGAATTGCCAAGTGTTTCAACAGAACTTTCTACTCCATCAACATATACTTTTACATCACGAAGACAATCATAACAATTATATCTTCGATTTTCTTCTAGACTAATAGGAAAGAAATCTTTTTCAATAGAAGAAATCATCGTATGTGGTTGTACGACAATATTTTCATTTACTTCTAACATTCCACTGTCTAACAAATTTACACTCATTTCATCTTTTTGAAATGTATAATCATATTTTTCTCCCTTTGAAAACCAATACATAGGAAAAACAATGAAAACAATTACAAATAGAAGAAATATTCCTATTTTAGGAGCATACTCTCTCATCTTAACACCCTCTTATGATACTTTCATTGTACCATAAATTTCACTATCTCGAAAGAAAAAAAGTGTCTTAGTTGACACTTATAAAATCGAGACTTTCTTCTAATATATTTGGATTCTTTAATACTTCTACCATTCTATCAATTTCTTCTTTCGTATTATAAAAATATAGACTCATGCGACAAGTATTTTTAATTCCAATTTCATCAATTAATATTTTCGCACAATGACTACCTGCTCTCACACAAATATGATAGTGATCAAGATAGACTGCTAAATCTTGGGCAAAAATACCATCGATATTAAATGAAATAATCGCACTATCTGTATCAGGATTATAAATTTGAATACCAGGTACTTCTTGTAGGCGTTTTAAAGCATATTCCTTTAACTTCATTTCATAATCATGAATCTGATCCATACCAATCTTCTCTAAATATTCAATTGCAAAACGAGATGCGATAATTCCTGCAATCTGAATTGTACCTGCTTCAAATAAGGTCGGAACACTCTGATATACTTTAGATCCATCACTCGTAAATGAAACATTCATACCTCCACCATATTTTAAAGGTTTCATTTCATTTAATAATTCTAATTTCCCGTATAGAATACCTACTCCTGTTGGTCCACACATCTTATGTAATGAGAATACAAAGAAATCAGCATCTAACTCTTGAACATCTGTTTTCTTATGAGGCGCACTTTGTGCTCCATCAACTAATACATAAATACCATGTTCATGAGCATATTGAATGATTTCCTTCATAGGCCTTACATCGCCAATCACATTCGTTACTTCCGCAATACTAATTACTTTCGTATCTTTAGTTATCACTTCTTTTAAACGATCTAATGTCACATGTAAATGTTCATCTAAAGGAATATAATCAATCTTAATTCCAATCTCTTCTTCTAATTCAAACCAAGGTAATACATTAGAAGCATGTTCTGATTTTGTTAAAACAACATGATCTCCCTTCTTTAATTTATATTTGAAAAAACCAAAAATAATTTGATTTAAAGAATCCGTTGCATTTTCGGTAAAAATAATTTCACGTTCTGACTTTGCATGAATAAAACGTTGCACTGCTTTTCTCGTACGATCGATATTCTCATCTACTAATAAACTATTCTTATAATCTCCACGATGAGTATTAGCTGTATAGTTTTTATAATAATCTACGATTGCATCAATCACACAACTTGGTTTTAAAGTCGTTGCTCCATTATCAAAGTAAATCAAATCACTTTGTAATATTGGGAAATCCTCACGATTCATATGACACCTCCAATTCTTCTATCTCTTTTTCAATCATCTGTTGATATTCTTTTGTAAATTTGATGTTATCCGTTAAGAATTGTCTTATTTCATTTTTTTGTAACTTTGCTTTGTTTAGTGCCGTATGAGAGTTTACTTTTACTGTTTTTTCTTCTTCTGTTACATAATTCGTTTGAATATCTGATTCTTGATTATTTACTGACGTGATTTCTCCATCTTGTTTCAAGTTACATTGCTTCATTTGCTCTTCTACGATGCCTGCCATAGAAAGTTGAATTTTACCCTGTTCTAAAGTCAGGCCACGAAAGCAAAAGAGACTGTTTGTATCACTGGCATTGTGATAAACCAATACATGATTTTGTTGTTCCTGATATGCAATCGCACTTTCACAAAGAGAAAACTGCGCTTTTTGACCATTTAAATACGCAATATCCCACTTTCTTACTTGATGACATTTTGCCATACGATTCACTCTTACTTTTGCATTTTCACTAATACGATACTGATATTGAACTTTGATTTTATCGTGGATATGAATTTCCTCCAAACGTAAAGTCTGATTCGGTTCTACATCAATTACAATATTCAATTTACTAGGCTTTGTTCCCTGATAAATGATTTTTAACGTTGTACTTTTTAAGACTGTCATTTTCAATTGATTCACAGCCATAAATTCTGTCCCCTCATCGACAACTAGTTTCAGTGCACCATCTAACTTCTTTTTTGTAATAACATCATTTACTACTTCTATTTTATTCACAAACATTCAGTTCTTTCATGATACTCGCACCGCTTCTCTTTATTTTTTGTCTCATGGCCACCAACTCCACTCTTATTTTAACAAAAATATATGAATTTGACCATGTTTCCGTATAATTTCTTTTTATTTTCACATGATAACAAAGGATATTCGCAGATATTCACAACTAAGAACTACGGTTCTTTTTTTTCTAGACTCGTGTTATAATAAAAACGGAGGGCATTTATGAATCAAGAAGAACAACAAAAATTAACTGAACTAATCAGACTCGCAAAACAAAAAGAACCATATCAAGAAATGACAGATGAAGAACTATCTCATTTATTTTTTGAACATTGTCCAAATGTTTATATAATTGATACTTCCGGAAATGTATTTCACCAAACACTTCCGATTGATCAACACCATTACTTAGGATATTTAAATTATTTAAAATATTTAATAAAACAAGAACCGGATAAACATAAAAATATGTCTTATCTCTTAGATATGGATTTTTCTAAAAATCCAAAAGCAGGTGTTCTCGTTACTACAAAACTAGGAAAATATTTTCAAAACCAAGGGGATATTGTCATCCAAACATGGATCAATCCTTACGATATGAACGCTTACTTTATGAACACAACAACAGACCATATTACACAAAATCAACAACAAGCCTACCAACAGATTTTAGAAGCTCACGATATGAATGATATTGATCCAATCGAAAATGGACGTTTAGGTACACTTCGCAAAAAAGAAGTTTCTTTGGAAAAAGAAAATGAAAAACTGTTATAATAAGAATGGAGGTGTTTCATATGGATTGTATTTTTTGTAAAATTGTACAAGGAGAAGTTCCTTCTTATACCATTTATGAAGATGAAATTGTAAAATGTTTTTTAGATGTAAATCCAGATTGTAATGGCCATGTATTAATCATTCCAAAACAACATACATTGGATTTATCTACCATTGATGAGAAAACTATTACTCACATTTACCACGTTACAAAAGAATTGAAAAAAAGATTAGAAGAACGCTTAAATATCGATGGTTTAACATTAATTCAAAATAATGGTGATGTTCAAGAAGTAAAACATTTTCATTTACATCTAAAACCATATTACAAAGAAAAACAAGAATTGAAACCAATTGAAGAAATTTATGAAAAATTAAAATAACGACATTAATAGTCGTTATTTTTTTTATCACAATAAGCTTGTATTTGTTCTAGTGAAAAGCCTTTTTGATATAGTTTATTTTTTACATACCTTAATAATTCATTTCCCTGATATTTCCGCCTGCCACGTGCCAATGTTTTCTCGAATTCTTTTTCCAATAATTCACTTTCTTCTTTCCATTCTATATGAGAAAGTACCTCTAAAATATCTTCTTTTAAATATCCAAGAGAAACAAACTCTGATATAATTTTTTGTTTTAATTGTTGATTCGAATGGCGATGATTTTGACAGATCCTTTTTAAGATTGCTCTTTCTAATTTTTCGTACATCTCAGTCTCATTGATTTCTTGTAACGCTTTTTTTCTATCCTCTAAACAAATTCCATGTTCTTTTAAGCCTTGTTCTATTTTCTCCTTTCCATATTTAGAAAGATGAACTTTATCTCTTACATAAGCACTTGCATATATACAATCGTTCAATAGACCAACACTTTTTAAGCGAGTGATTAATTGTTCTTCCTCGTCTTTTTTCATTTTATATTTCTCTAACCACTTTTTATAATCATGTACACTCATTAATTTTGTTGTAATCTTCTTAACACTTTTATAATAGATATCTGAACTTCTTGTTTCTTCTAACAATGCTTCTAATAATTGATTATCGATTTCTTTTCGATATAACAAGTTATATTTAATAATCACGTCTTCATAGGTTGTGATAACATCTTTATTTTGTAAAATTAATTGATATTTACTAGCACCTACTTTTTTAATACGTTCTATTTTCATGTTATCACCTCTATTTCATTATAGCAAACAAACGTTTGTAAAACAACAAAAAAAGTACATAACATGTACTATTTTTCTGTCTTTGTATCATCGTCAATTGGTGTCTCGAATCCATCAATATGAATTAAGTTTTTGGCAACTTCTTCAAGGGCTCTACCAATATTTTTCTTTGATACATATTCATTTTCTTTCATTTGATAAAAACTTGTTTCATCCATCTCTTTGGCTCTTTTTGCAACAATATTTACAAGTAAATATTTTGAACCAACTTGATTTAACAATTTATCGATTGACGGATATATCATATTACCCCTCCTAACTTGATTTTAGCAACTAATTACTATTCTTTCAAGTAATTTGTGTTTTTTTTACATTTATTTACAACTTTATAAATACAGAACTATCTTTTTTCTCATAACCGAGTTTACGATAGAGAGTTTGTGCAGCAACTCTTTTATTGCCACTGGTAAAAGTAATATAAGCTATATTTTGCCTTTCTTTTAATACTTCGACCCATTTTAACATAGCACTCGCTACTCCTTGATGGCGATATCTTTCCTCGACACAGATATACATGAGATAGAAATAAAATACTTGTTTATAAAAATCATATTGTTTTTGAATCCATATATGTCCGATCACACGGTTTTCGATTTTAGCGACTATCACTATATTATGCGTAGAATCAATTTTTTGAAAATCAAAATCATCTTGTACTTTGGTATTGGGAAAACATCGTTGTAAAAGTGAACAAACAGCCTGTTTATCTTGTTCTTGTAATAATTCGATCGTCATATTACTTATATAATCATTTCGTAAATAATTGGCTTTGGTGATACTTCTTGGGATGAAATTTCAAAGCAATTTAAATATGTTTGTTCTTCTAATTTCTTTTGATTTTCATACACTGTCATCAATAATTCTCCCTCACGTACAAAATCTCCTATTTTCTTATTTAAAACAATTCCCACTTCATAATCAATTTGATCCTCTACTCTTTCTCTACCTCCACCCAACTCTTTTACAATGCTTCCTAATTGGTCAGCGTGAACTTGTTGAATGTAGCCTGAGGTAGTTGCATATATTTTTCTTTCTGGTAAATGTTCTGTTTGAGGTAATGTACCATGTTGGGCTGTTATAAATTCTAAGAACTTTTGATAGCCTTGGCCATTTTGTAAATTTTCTCGTACTTTTTGTTCTGCTTCAGGAATACTAATATTAAGTCCTAAATGAACCATATAGGTTGCTAAAGCGAGTACTAGTTCTTGAAAATCAGAAGCAGATGATTCTCCTTTTAGAAAAGAGATTGCTTCTTCTACTTCTAGTCGATTTCCAATGGCAAAGCCCAATGGTTGTTCCATATTCGATAAAATACATATGGTATCCTTTTGATAGTTTTTCCCAATATGAATCATTGTATGAGCTAATTTTCTAGCATCTTCTAATGTTTTCATGAGAGCTCCATTACCAACTTTCACATCGATGACGATTTTATCAGCTCCCGATGCGATTTTTTTACTCATAATACTAGAAGCGATGAGTGGAATACTCTCTGTTGTCCCCGTAACATCACGAAGGGCATATATTTTTTTATCAGCGGGGCATAAATTTCCTGTCTGACTTGTTAAAGCCATACCAATTTGATTTACCTCTTGCATAAAATCAGAAAATGTAAGTTTCGTTTGAAATCCAGGAATCGATTCTAATTTATCGATTGTTCCTCCTGTAATTCCTAATCCACGACCGCTCATTTTAGCACATTTAACGCCACAACTTGCAACAAGTGGTAATACTGCTAATGTTGTTTTATCACCAATGCCACCCGTTGAATGTTTATCGACTTTCATTCCTTGAATGGCACTTAAATCTAAAATATCGCCACTGTGAATCATAACATCTGTTAAATCGACAATTTCGTGTTCTTCCATTCCTTGAATCACAATTGCCATTAATAAAGCACTCATTTGATAATCGGGAATATTCCCATTAACATACTCCATTACCGCATACGCAATTTCTTCTTTGGAAAGGACTTGTCCATTTTTCTTTTTTTCAATGATTGCAATCATGTTCATATGTATCACCATCTCTATTATATAATAAAATGGTGAAAAAAGTACAATCTTTTCATAGATTGTACTATTTATTTAATTTGATTTCAATTAAATCTAATGTTCTTCTAGGATCTTTTAATAAACGATAATATAAATCTTTACGTCTGCGCATTTCTAATAAAGTTCGCATTTCGTCTTTAGAGAAAGAAACATGGTATGCTTCTCCGTCTTCTCCAATATATGTTTGCATTGTATCTCTACCTAGTAAATAATCTGTTGTAACATCTAAAGCACTAGCAATTCGATCTAATTGATTCACTGAAGGTGTTTTTTTTCCTAATTCATATCCACAAACAGATACTTTTGTTACTCCTGTTAATTGTCCTAATTTTTCTTGTGATAACCCTTTTTTTTCTCGTAATTCTCTTAATCTGTAGCCTAAAAACATGACTTTTACCCCCGTTATCTATATGTTAATAACATTATAACAAAGCAACTACATTTGTGATTAAAATTAATTTTTGGATAACAATAGCTTGAAATTAACGGTTAGTTAATATATAATGTTGTTATGGGTGATAAAGATGGAAAAATTAAAATTAGTACGTTTAAAACATCAACTTAGTTATCAACAAATGGCTTCTCTATTAGGAATTAGCAAACCGTTTTATTGGCAATTAGAAAATGACAAAAGAAGATTAAATTATGATATGGCAGTAAAAATAGCTCATATTTTTCAAACAACACCAGATCATTTATTTTTAGATGAAACAAGTGAAAAATTACAATTAAAAAAACCTAGTTATTTTAACTAGGTCTATTTCAATTCTCTTTTTAATAAAATTTCCATTTGATTGGTAGCGCGAACAGGATCTTTTACAAGATAATTATAAAGTCTTTTATGTCTCTTTATATTATCTAAAATAGTTGCATCTAACATGGTAATTCTCCTCGTATACGGTGTTGGTATCTCACGTATTGTAAAGTTATCTCTACCCAATAAATAATTGGGATCGACATCTAAGACATCTGCTAATAAAATAAAGTTGTCAATCGTCGGTGTTCTTGTCCCTAATTCGTAACCACAAATGGAAACTTTCGTTACCCCTATTAACTTTCCTAATTCTTCCTGGGTAATTCCTTTTTTCATTCTTGATTCTTTGAGCCTTTCACCTATAAACATACTACTACTTCCTTTCGATCACCGTTACCTTCTCGTTAATCATTATAAAAGTTATGTTTTTGAAAAGAAATAAAATTAACTTCTTGATAACCGTTGTATGTTCACAAAAAAAGAAGAAATTATTCTTTTTCTTCTTGGCTTCTTTTACTCGATAAAAATGTAACTTTATCAGCGACAATTTCAACTACATTACGTTTATAATCTTCATCTAGTTGAATCGTTCGTGACTGAATATGGCCTCGAATGCCTAACAAATCTCCTTTTTTTACATATGTAATAGTCTTTTCAGCTACTCCTTCCCAAAGTGTACAATGAATAAAATCTGCATCGTACTCTCCATTTGCATTCTTATAACTACGTGGAACAGCAACCGTAATATTTGTTACTTTCTTTCCACTTTCTGTTTTTCTCAATTCTGGTTCACGAACCAATCTACCGACAATTACTGCTTGATTTAACATATTACTCTCTCCTTTCACATTCAATATAACGAAACAAAAAAAGAAATACAAACCCGTTATTTTGTATTTCTTTTTCTATATCAGATCTATTTTTTAAATTTTCCTGCCAAAACATTTTTATTATTTCTTTGGCTTATTAAAATTAATAAAATTATTATTTTCTATTTTTTTTCATAGCTAATTTTTTTACCGTTTCTCTATTCTCATGTGATGATTGATATACATCGATCTTACTTGTATAAAATGCAATCAATTGTTGGTAAAAATAGTTCACATCCACTGGTGATTTTAATCCGTTTTTATTCAGCGGCTTCATACTCTCTCGAACGGCATAGTATTCTGGCAAATCGTAGTTTTGAATCTTACTAGCACTGATAACTGGAAAACCCACACTATGCTCATCTAATAAATAAACAAATTTGCTATTGGGTTCTGTCTGATAACCATAAACAAGCGTTCCGATTTCTTGCTTTTCTGTTGTTCCAACTAATTTCTTACGATACTGTAAAATCTCTTTTGTTTTTTGTAAATAATCTTCTAAATATCCACGTTGCATATCTTCATCTTCTATCATAGAACTAATTCGATCATTTGCATCTTCCATCATAACATTAGATTGCACTTGAAAAACAACAACATGTTTTAATAATTCTTTTACTTTTTGTAAATATTCTACATATTTTCTCTCAAGCTGATTAATAAAATCATATTGTGAGAAAAATAAATTCATATATTGGTTTAATTCATCAGATGGTTTATTTAAATCTAGTTTTCTAATACGATCTGTTTCTAAATCTTCTGCAGGGACAAAATATTGATGATTTACATCATAATATACTTGATTACTATGATCTACAGCTACTAGGAAAATTGGTTCTCCATTTTGTTTTGCATAAACATATACATTTTTATTAGATTCACGTAACATTTCTAAGTTAATATCTTTTGCCCCAAAAGAAAATGCACTTAAAATTCCTTCTTTTAAAGCTGACCCTCTACTCTTTTTCTTTTCATTATTCATGATAAATCCCTTCCTTACTTTGTGCCAGTGTCTCATCCATCCCCCACCATGCAAGAAGTGCACACTTTCTACGACTTGGTTGTCTTCCAATATCTTCAAAAATGACTGCATTTTCTAATCTTGCTTGATCATATTCTTTTCCATCGATCATATTTTCAAAATCTTTTACAATTTGTTCTGCTTCTTTTGTTGTTTTATTTAATAACGTTTCTATCATAATAGATGTAGAAGCAGTACATACCGCACATGCCTCTCCATCAAAATGAATATCTTCTATTTTCCCATTTTTAATCTTGGTCATTAATTTTACTTCATCGATACAAGAGGCATTATTTTGGGTATTAAAAATATATCCGTCACCATCTATAAAACCTTTATTTTTTGGTTCTTGATAATGTTTCATCATCAGATTTCTTTTTTCTAATGCATCCATAAAACACCTCCTGAGAAGAAAAAGAATGAACTTAAACGCTCATTAATTCTTGTTCTTTTTCTTTTAATTTTGCTTCTACAACTTTATTATATTTAGAAATGAGCTCTTGAACATCACTCTGTCCATCCTTAATATCATCTTCTGTGATATCTAATCTTTTAATTTCATTATTTGCATCTTGTCTAATATTACGAAGAGCAATGCGTCCTTCTTCGGCAATTTCACGTACTTGCTTTACATATTCTTTTCTAGTTTCCTCTGTTAAAGCTGGAATATTTAAAATAATGGTTTCCCCATTGTTATTTGGCGTTAATCCAATATTAGCTTCATAAATTCCTTTTTCAATTGCTCCTAAACAAGACTTATCAAATGGTTTGATTGCTAATTGTCTTGCTTCGGGAATTGAAATTTGCGCTAACTGATTAAGTGGTGTTGGTACACCATAGTAAAGCACCTCAACTTTATTTAAAATTGCTGGATTTGCACGACCAGCTCGTACATTTGTAAATTTTTTCTCCATTGCTTCAATGGAATGTTGCATTTTTGTTTCCGCTTCTTCTAAAATTTTATCTATATCCATAACATCCTCCATAATTTTATTATAACAATCCCCTTTTCGATTGTAAATAGAAAAATTAGTTATTTATGATAGTTTAATATATGTTTTCACTGTTTTAATTATGAATATTTCCCTTTTTTAACAAATACTAAAAAATGAATTTGTTTTTATTTTCAAGTAACTTATTTTATGTTAAAATGAGCATGATAAGAGTAAGGAGTATGAAGTATGAAAAAAGGTTTTGACAATGAATTATATTTAAAAGTACAAAGTAAAAAGATTAAAGAGAGATTAAAAAAATTCGATAATAAATTATATTTAGAATTTGGAGGAAAATTATTTGACGATTATCATGCTATGCGCGTATTACCTGGCTTTGAAGCAGATTCTAAAATTCGCATGTTACTAGAATTAAAAGATATTTGTGAAATTGTCTTTTGTATTAATGCAGGTGATATTGAGAGAAATAAAATTAGAGCAGATTATGGTATTACCTATGATATGGATGTATTAAGATTAATTGATCAATTAAAAGCATTAGGATTACAAGTAAATAGTGTTGTAATTACACTTTATAAAGGACAACCAAGAGCTGAGTCATTTAAAAGAAAATTAGAAGCACGTGGAATGAAAGCATATATTCATACCCCTACCAAAGGTTATCCAACCGATGTAGAAACAATTGTATCAGAAGATGGATATGGACAAAATCCATATATTGAAACAACCAAACCACTTGTTGTGATGACTGCTCCCGGGCCATGCAGTGGAAAACTAGCAACGTGTTTATCACAGTTATATCACGAATATAAACGTGGAGTACAAGCTGGATATGCCAAGTTTGAAACATTCCCTGTTTGGGATTTACCATTAAAGCATCCCGTCAATCTTGCATATGAGGCAGCCACAGCTGATTTAAAAGATGTTAATATGATTGATTACTTCCACCTTGAAAAATATGGAATCAGTTCTGTAAACTATAATCGAGACTTAGAAGTGTTCCCTGTTTTAAAAGACATTTTATATAAAATTACGGGCGAAGAAATTTACGCATCTCCAACCGATATGGGAGTTAATACCATCGGTAAATGCATCATTGATGACAAAGTGGTTCAAGAAGCAGCCAAAGCAGAAATCATTAGACGATATTACCAAGCCCTATGTGATTGTAAAACGGGCAATGGTGACAGTGAAACACCGGAACGTATTAAAGTGTTAATGAATGAATTAGATCTGAAAGAAAGTGATCGTAAAGTAGTCGAAGTAGCTCTCAAAAAAGCAGAAAAAGAAAAAAAGCATGTCATTAGCTTAGAACTTCCAAACGGGAAAATTATTACTGGAAAGCAAACAGAATTATTAAATCCTGCAAGCAGTCTTTTAATTAACGCCATGAAAGAACTTACTCACATTCCTGACGAAATCGATTTACTATCTCCTAGCGTATTAGAACCAATCCAAAAATTCAAAGCAAAAACCAAAGAATACGAAACATTAAATTTACAAGAAGTCATTATTGCTCTTAGTATTTGCAGTGTCACCAACCCAATCATTGCCAAAGCTTTTAAAAATTTAAAAAAGCTAGCTGGATGTGAAGCTCATGCCAGTTACATTGTAACTAATGGTGATAAAAATGAATTTCGTAATTTAAAAATCAATCTCACCATGGAACCAGTTTTCTATTCCAACGACCTGTATGAAGTCGAATAAATTCTAACATATGTTAGAATTTTTTTTCATTTCATTTCCATACTATGAATAGGTGATACGATGAAAATTAGGCTCGGTTATGTTGGTACTCCAATTACAATTCCAAATATTACCTATTCTAGTACAGTGACTTATACTAACTATTTAAAATTAGGCGAACAACAAGGATTAAAAAAAATCGATCAAGTCATTCAATCGAACTTTTGTAATTTAAAAAAAGTACTACAATACAACTTACAAAACAACATTACATTCTATCGATTAAGTCAAAACTTAATTCCACTAGCAACTAAAAAAGAAGTATTATTTGACTACTCTCTTCCTTACCGTAAACAATTTTCTGAAATCAGTCAAATCATACATGAACATCACATGCGTATCGACACCCATCCTGATCAATTTTGTGTACTAAACAGCACAAAAAAAGAAGTTGTCGAGCAAAGTATTCAGATTTTAAAATTTCACTACCAATTACTTACCAACTTAAAAATAACTCCTCATATGATCCTACATATTGGTAGCAACACATTTGGCAAAAAACAAGCAATGGCTCGCTTTAAAAAGCAATTTTTAAAACTACCCATTGAATTACAAAAAAGTATTTATTTAGAAAATGACGATAAAATATTTACCGCCACTGACACACTAAACTTGTGTGAAGAACTACACATTCCTTTTGTTCTCGACTATCATCACCATTGTTGCAATTATGATGAGTTTGACTTAACCCCACTCCTGCCCAGAATCGTAAATACTTGGAAAGAAACAAAATTAAATCCCAAAATGCATTTTTCTTCTCCAAAAAATAAAAAAGAATTTCGTAGTCATAGTGAATACTTAGATATTCAATCATTTCTGAAATTCTTAAAGATTTTAAAACCTCTCGCTACTGATATCGATATCATGTTAGAATGTAAGGCAAAGGATGATGCATTGTTTCGTTTAATGAGACAATTAAAGTTTTATACAGATTGTGAAATTGTCAATGAGAGTACCTTTCTGATATAACAAAAAAATCATGTATCAACACATGATTTTTATTTTTCATTTTCTTTTACAAATTTTTGAAAGCTTTTAAATTCACTCTCATCATCTAGTTTTGTTTTAGCAAGTGCTTCTACTAATTTTTTCTGATCTCTAGATAGTTTTTTAGGAACTACAACATTTAATAATACATACATATCACCTGTACGAGATGAATTCGCTTCCTTGACACCTTTTCCTTTTAAACGATGTTTATCGTTAGTATTACTTCCCGCTGGAATTGTTAAAATCACATTACCATAGAGGGTTGGAATTTCTTTTTTACAACCTAGCATTGCTTCTGTAATGGTAATTGGTACTTTTAAATAAATGTCATTGTCATCACGAATAAATAACTTATGGTCTGCTACTTTAAATTCTAAATAGATATCTCCATTTGGTCCTCCGTTAGAACCTGCTTCTCCTTTACCAGCAATACGAAGTTGATCTCCTGTATTGACACCTGCTGGTACTTTTACTTCGAGATTCTTTTTTGTTTTTATCTTTCCAAGGCCATGACATTTCTTACATGTTGATTCAAATATTGTTCCTGTTCCATTACAATGAGGACAACTTGTTTTACTCATAAATGAACCAAATAACGTACGTTGTTCTTGAGTGACAAAACCACTTCCATGACAGTAATCACATGTTTTTTTACCATGACCACCATCACCATGACAATCTTCACACGTTTCATATACTTCAACACGAATGTCTTTTTTACAACCGAATACAGCCTCTTCAAACGATAAATCAATATGAACTAGACGATCTCTACCCTTTGTTGGTCTTGTTTTAGTACGTCCATTTCCACCACCAAAATCAAAACCAAAACCACTTCCAAAAATATCAGAAAAGATATCACTAAAATCAAAGCCAGAAAAATCGTATCCACCTTGACCATTTCCACCAGCCCCTTGGAAGGCAGCATGACCATAGCGATCGTATTGTTCACGTTTTTCTTTATCACTTAATACCGCATATGCCTCTTGTGCTTCTTTAAATTTTTCCGCAGCATCTGGCTCTTTTGATACATCAGGGTGATATTTTTTAGCTAGCTTACGGAAAGCACTTTTAATTTCTGCTTCACTGGCATTTTTTGAAACACCTAACACCTCATAATAATCTCTCTTATTCATACTGCTTCACTTCCTAACTATTTAAACTTTGATATTCGCGAATAAATCCACTAAACATTTCTAATGCACTTTTCATTGTATCTTTACTTAAGACATCCACACCAGCAATTTTTAGTGTATCAATCGGATCATGTTTACTACCATCTTTTAAGAAGGCAATATAGTTTTCAACTGCATGTTCTTTTCCACTTAAAATATCAGTTACGATATGACAGGCACATGCTAAACCTGTTGCGTATTTATAAACATAAAACGGAGTATAGAAATGAGAAATTCTCTCCCATTCATATCGAATTTGATCATCGACAACTACGACTGGTTCGTGATATTTTTTAACGAGTTTTAAATAAATATCAGAAATAAATTCACTTGTTAATACTTTACCATCTTCTCCAGCTTGATGTAATTGTTCTTCAAATTCAGCAAACATTGTCTGACGATAAATCGTTGCTTTAAACATATCCATTAGATGAGCAAGTAAACTCTTCTTTAAACTCTTATCATCTGTCGTTTTTAATAGATGTTTTGCAAGTAATAATTCATTAACAGTACTTGCTACTTCAGCTACAAAAATCGAATAATCTCCTGTTTCGTATGGATTATTTTCTCTTGTATAGTAACTGTGCATAGAATGTCCTAATTCATGAGCCAGCGTTGATACATCATCAATCGTTCCCATATAATTTAAAAGAACATATGGGGGTGTATCATAACTACCACCAGAATAAGCACCACTTGCTTTTCCTTTATTTGGATAAACATCAATCCAATGGTTTTTAAAAGCATCTTGTAGACGTCTGACATAGTCATCGCCTAAAACACTCATTGCTTCTATTACCATTTGTTTTGCTTCTTCAAATGTGTATTCTTTAGCATTCTCTTTTACTAAATCGACATATAAATCATAAATATGAATTTCATCTAATCCTAATTC
The DNA here is from genome assembly GCA_905203475.1 of uncultured Acholeplasmataceae bacterium. Lineage (GTDB taxonomy): Bacteria > Bacillota_I > Bacilli_A > RF39 > UBA660 > UMGS2016. The sequence goes on along the minus strand of CAJKWD010000006.1, from coordinate 5,797 downwards.
TTGTTTCTTTAGTTTGAAATATTCCATTAAAACAGGTAATCCATCATTCACAGAATCAATTAAATTATGATAAGCTTCGACTGGCATTTTATCAGGAAATAAATAAGATGCCATACTACTTTGATAGCCACGTACTTTGGCATCGATTACCGAATAATCGACAATACCAGCTAAAGTAGTTGCAAACGTATTAGAAAACTGCTTATAAGTTTCATATGCCTTTTCAAAAGTACGTTTACGAAAAGCTCTATTTTTAGAACGTAAATTATAGATAAAATTAGCATCTGTTAATTCTATCTCTTTTCCTTCATCATCTAATATAGAACCTAATTGTAAATCAGAATTAGATAAAATATCATATAAATTAGATGGAGTTTGAAATACTTTGATATATTCTGATAGTAACTTTTCTTCTTTTTCTTCTAATACATATGGTTTATAACGAAAGATATTTTTTAAACTTCTTTCAAATTCTTTTAATCTTTCGTCTTCTTTCATATATTCTTCAATCTTCGTATATTGGTATTTCATTAAAGTGGGTACGATATAAGCACTACTTGTCGTAGCAAGTGTATATGCATTATCCAACTCCCCTACCATCTTTAAATATGTATTATTACCTTTATCTTCATCACTTTTAGAATTAGAATATGTATTTAAACGTTCTAAAGTACGACTTACTTCTTGATCTAATTTGAGTAATTCATACAAACTAGTAGCACTTTCCATAAAATGATCTTGATACTTCTCATATTCTTTTATCTTTTCTTTTACTTCATCTAACGTTTGATACCATGCATCATCATTTTTAAAAACAATACTTAAATCCCACATATATTCTGGATTCATCTCACTACGATTTTTGATTGTTTTCTCCATAATTATCTCCTTTTTTATGTTATGTTCTAAAAAATATAAAGATATTCAAATACAAAGTGAGAAGTACTACATATGTAGCACTTCTTATCTTTTATTTTTCTTCGTATTCAGCATCTTTTACATCATTGTCTTTTTTATCAGTGTCGTTTGTATTATTATCACTTGCTTGTTGCTGTGCTTTGGCAGCCTCTTCATACACTTTTGTAGCAAGTTTCATCATTGTTTCATTCAATGCTTCTTTTTTCTTCTTGATATCTTCTAAGTCACCTTTTTCAAGTGCTTTCTTTAATTCATCTTTTTGTTTTTCAGCAGTTTCTTTTTCACTCTTATCTACTTTATCACCAAGTTCTCTTAATGAACTTTCTGTTTGGAAAATTACTTGTTCAGCTTCATTTTTAAGATCTGCTTCTTCTTTTCTCTTCGCATCTGCTTCTTTGTTTTCCTCTGCTTCTTTTCTCATTCTTTCAATTTCTTCATCACTTAAATTAGTAGAAGAAGTAATTGTAATAGATTGTTCTTTTCCAGTTCCTAAATCTTTTGCTTTTACATTGACAATACCATTGGCATCAATATCAAATGTAACTTCGATTTGAGGTACTCCACGAGGTGCAGCAGGAATATTTGTAAGTTGGAAATTACCAAGTGTTTTATTATCTGCAGCCATTGGTCTTTCACCTTGTAGGATATGAATATCTACAGCAGGTTGGTTATCAGCGGCAGTTGAGAATACTTGACTCTTACTTGTTGGGATGGTTGTATTTCTTGGAATTAATACAGTACATACTCCACCAAGTGTTTCAATACCAAGTGATAATGGTGTTACATCCAAAAGTACGATATCGTCTACTTCTCCAGTTAATACACCACCTTGGATAGCAGCTCCCATAGCAACAACTTCATCAGGGTTTACACCTTTAGATGGTTCTTTTCCAAGTTCTTTCTTAACCAATTCTTGAACCATTGGAATACGAGTAGATCCACCTACTAATAATACTTTATCAATATCACTTGCACTTAATTTCGCATCTTTTAATGCTTTTCTAACTGGTTCTTTTGTAGATTCAACTAAATCACGGATTAAATCTTCAAATTTAGCTCTTGTTAAAGAAACTTCTAAGTGAAGTGGTCCATCTTCTCCTTGAGATAAGAATGGAAGTGAAATTTGTGTTGTACTCATTCCAGATAAATCTTTCTTAGCTTTCTCAGCAGCATCTTTTAAACGTTGCATAGCCATTTTATCTTTTGTAAGGTCAACACCATTTTCTTTCTTAAATTCATCTACTAAATAATCAACAATTTTCTTATCGAAATCATCTCCACCTAAGTGGTTATTTCCACTTGTTGATTTTACTTCAAATACACCATCACCAAGTTCTAGAATAGAAACATCGAATGTTCCTCCACCTAAGTCATATACTAAAATTTGTTCCGTTTTATCTTGTTTATCTAGTCCATAAGCAAGTGCTGCTGCAGTTGGTTCGTTGATAATTCTTTCAACTTCCAATCCGGCAATTTTACCAGCATTCTTTGTTGCTTGTCTTTGTGCATCGTTAAAGTATGCAGGTACTGTAATAACTGCTTTTGTAACAGGTTCTCCAAGATAAGCTTCTGCAGTTTTCTTTAAATCACTTAAGATCATAGCACTAATCTCTTCTGGAGTATAATCTTTTCCATTCACGTGAACTTTTTCACTTGTTCCCATTAAACGTTTTACACTAGATACTGTATCTTTATTGGTTACTACTTGACGTTTTGCAGCATCTCCAACGATAATTTCTCCTTTTTTAAATGCGACAACAGACGGTGTTGTACGATTTCCTTCTGGATTAGCAATTACTTTTGCTTCTCCTCCTTCATATACACAGACACAACTATTTGTTGTACCTAAATCAATTCCTATTGTTTTACTCATATATAATCACCTTTCCTTTTATTCACTTACTTTTACCATACTAGGACGAAGCACTTTGTCCTTGTACATATATCCTTTTTGTAATACTTCAATGACAATACCAGGTTCTACACCCTCTCGTGGTTCTGTTAATACAGCCTGATGGAAGTTAGCATCAAATTCCTTACCCATGGCATCGATTTCTTTTACTTCATATTTTTCTAAAATATTTACTAAATTACAGTAAATCATCTTAAATCCAGCTAAGAATTTTGATACTTCATCTTCTAAATTATCATCATCCATATCAATTGCTCGTTCAAATGAATCGACAATTGGAAGAATTTCTTTAATCATATCTTCTCCAGCATATTTCATCATGCGAGCTACTTCATCATCTTTTCTTTTACGATAATTAATTGCTTCTGCTTTTTCTCGCATTGCTTTATCTTCAGCTTCTTTTAAAGAAGCTTCTAACTTTTTCATTCTCTCTTCTAAATCATGAACAATCTTTTTCTCTTTTCCTGGTTTTTCAGGATGCTCGTGATGTTTTTCATGTGGCGGTCTTGGATGTTCATGATGTTCATGTGGACCATGTTCTTCATGAGGATGATGTTTGTGTTCCTCGTGATGTTCATGATGTTTCTCATGTTCGTGATGAGGTTTTATATCTTCATGATGTGGATGTTTTTTTTCTTCTTTTATTTCTTTTGTTTCTTCATTCACTAAAAATCACTCTCCTATATGTTTTTTAATAAAATCTAATAAACCAATGACACGATCATATTCCATTCTCTTTGGTCCAATCAAAGCAATTGTACCCTCTTCACCATCATCAGTTTCATAATTTGTTTTAATGATAGTTACATTTTGATCAAAGTCATTTTCACTACCTATATAAATATTGATCCCATCTTCATCATTTTTTTCAATATTTTGAATTAAATCTTTATCTTCAAACTTCGATAGAATTTCACAAATCTTTGCCGTATCGTCAGAAAATTCTGGAAGTGAAATAAATTTACTTGCTCCTGCCATCTGCATTTTAGACTCTTGTGCGAAATCTGAAAATGCTTGATAGAAAGCATTATATAATGCTTCATGCTGCGTAACATATTTACCAATGATTGGTTTTACTTCAAACTCTAGTTTCGCAGATACTTCATCAATTGGTGTTCCCACAATTAATTTATTAATTAATTCAACTGTTTTCGTAACTTCTTCTTTAGAAATCGTTTCAGGAAGCATCATCGTTTTATGTTCAACATGTCCTTTATCAGTTATCACGATTGCGAGTAGTTTCGTTGGTTCTAACGGAACAACTTCTACTTTACTCACACGATTATCTTTTGAAGATTTACCAAGAACGATTGCAGTATAATTGGTAAGTTCTGATACGATTTCCATAGACTGTTTAATTGCATCACTTAATACCAAAGAATGATTTTTAAATATTTGTTGTAACTTTAATACATCATCACCAGATAACTCTTTTGGTTTCATAATATGGTCGACATAATAACGGTATCCTTTTTCAGAAGGAATACGACCACTAGATGTATGTGTTTTCTCTAAAAGTCCTAACTCTTCTAAATAACCCATTTCATTTCGAATCGTCGCACTAGAACAATTTAAGTTCTTACATAGTGATTTCGATGAAATTGGTTTTGCAGTTTTAATATAGTCTTCTACAATTAATTTTAATAATTGTGATTGTCTCGATGTTAGCATATCATCACCTTCTTTAATACTCTTAGTTATTGTATGCTCATATGCATCGTTTTAGCACTCCATTTTCCTGAGTGCTACAGTAAGTATAACACCCTCTTTTAGCATTGTCAAGAGATGAGTGCTAATTTATGTAATTTTTACAAAAAAAATACAGATAAACATATTTTAATCTGTATTTTTATTATTTATTCAATTACAAACGGATCTTGCATCGTTCCTGTTCCTGTGAACTTTAGATTCTCTGTGTTCAGATTGAGCACTGGGCGGACGCCGTAACCACTCGTCACATGGCTCCAAGTGCTCAACTCACCGGAAGACGTCACGTAGAACCCGTACGCACTCGCACTGCTGAAGAAGAGGGACGGCGACATGGTCCAGTAGTCTGTTCCTGTATACAAGTAATACAACATGTTTCTAAATCCATTCTTTCCTCCGGCCATGTTTACTTCATCCGCTGTAATTAATCCGATTGGCTTTGTTTGTTTTCCATTTCCTGTTGCGGTTGATACTGTAAACTTATCATTTGCTTGTGGACAATTTAGGATTGGACCCGTTGCATTTCCATTCCAATCATAAATTCTTGTATATCCATAGAATGTTGGGGTGATTCCATATCCTGTATTTTTATACGTTCCATCTCCTTTGCTTGAGATTTGACGATTATTACAGAAGTATGTTGTCTTTGATATTTTATCATCTACACTACTTAGATTATTTGTATACCAATTTTCAAGATATGTCTTCATTGTACTATTATTTAAATTTTGGTGGGCTTGGTTATAGGATGTAGATGAATTTTCTACAGACTTTACATTCATCTGGGTCGCATTTCTATAACTTTGGACATGAATTAATCTTTGGCATGTTCCTGTTTTAGATGTACTAAAACATGTATAATATTTCTTATCATTATACTTTTGTCCATATTCTGTTACTGTTGCTGCTACCATATCTCCTGTTACTGTAAAGACATTTCTTGTTTTATCATATGAATAACTTGTTCCAAAGTAATATTTAGCTGTTGCAGATAATCCTGTATATTGCCATGTATTCTCCCCTTCAGTGATTACATTCTGGCTCATATCTCCATACATGTAACCTACATATCCATTATCTGAATAATACGGATTGAAAGAACTTGTTCCTACTTGACGATTACTACTTGCCTCTCCATTTTCATGGGGTGTCGTTCCATCATAGATAATACGTAGTGTTCCATCTCCGTTGACACGGATAATTCGATAGTATTTATTATCTAATTTGACATAGTTTCCTGCCACCGCTCCACGATAATAA
>CAJKWD010000005.1 GCA_905203475.1 uncultured Acholeplasmataceae bacterium | reverse complement strand
TAGAATCACCTAGTTTTATTATAACAAGAACTGTAAATAATGGAGAATAATATTGTAAAAAAACGTAAAATTAGATATATTTTCCAATTTATTGACATATTTTAAATGTAAACTATGATACAATGAAACTAGGTGGAGACACTCAATTATGAAGCGGGGTTGTGTAGTGTTAAAACGATTTAATGTTTTATAAAAAAGCTTCAATTCGATCTTGTCGGTAAGCAAAAAAAGAAGATGTATCTTCTTTTTTTGTGTGTTTTTGCATAAGCTTTTAATAGGTGATAAGATGAAAGACGATATTGTATTAAATCCTTTTACTATGAGCTTAGATTTAGATCATGACTATATTGTCAAAAAAGGAGAACCTATCCCTTTTAATTTGATAGAAATTGACAGATTAGATGAGATTACATATGATCAAGATAAAAACTATTTTCAAATTCATCATCCTGGAGATTATTATATTTCATACCAGATGAAAACAGAAAAGAGATATCGTATGGATATTCAAGGAGATATTTCTTATTTTGAAGCAGATATTTTTCCTGTGGAAAAAATGAGCCATGGGAGTGGTATTGTTACTGCCTCACATGAAAACATGATTTTTTATATTACATGTATGCATCACGATATCTCATTTACAAAAGGAAAACAAGCGACCATTACTATTTTTAAAGTGAGATAATATGTTATTGCGTTTATTTGGTATATTACTGGGATTTGGTCTTACTGTAATTGGTAGTATATATTTGATTGCTTATTTAAATTTGTTTTCATTAGGGTATAATTTCAGCGATTATGTTCATTTTATATGTGGACAGTTAGAATGTATTTATTTTATTTTAGGTATTCTAATTATGTTACTTTCAATTTATTTACCAGGAGGCAAAAAAGATGAACTATGTATATGACATTTTATTAAATTTTCAGGATTATGCATATGAGTTTTATGAATGGAATATCGATGATGAGATTACACACATTAGAAAAGTACCAATGGTAAGAATTTCTACTGAGCAATTAGAAAAACTAAACAATTATCGTTGTCAAATTACCCAATCTTTTGTCAAAAAAATAGAAAATAAGGCGGAGGAATTCACAAATCGTAGTGTTGAGAAAATTGCTTATCTCTTTTTAGCAACTGATACAAAAAGTATTACTGCTTGTTTATTGAATGCGAAAGGGATTGTCGTAAAAAAGAGTAAATTATTAGTAGACGAAGAGGAAGAAGCCTTAATTATGAGTAAAAATCTTCCTTTTATGAGCTTTGAAATTCATAAATTAAGAAAACAAAAAGCAAGAGAATTTGAAACAAGGTATGATCAAAATATGAAAAAAAGATTAAAGCAAGAAATTTATAAGTTAAATCAACAGAATGTAGAAAAGTTAAAATATTTATATTATGAATGTTTTAATGAAAAAGAAGAAGATGCAAAAAAAATAATGCAAAAGTTTTATAAGGAGTTAAATTGTCATTATCAAGAAATTTCTAAGAAATTATTTATGGGATTAGATTTATTAAAAGTTAATTATTAATGTTTGACAATTTAAAAAAACATGATATAATGAAACCATTAACAACCAAGAAGTGGAGAAGTATAAAAGATTTCTGTTTACTAGAAAGCTGGAATGATGGAAGCCGGCAAATAAGAACTTTTAGAATAACACCATGGAGTTGGGTATCTGAATGATAGTAGGATATCACGTAGACCTGCGTTATGAGGTAAGAGATCAAGGCTACTTGAAAATAGGGTGGTACCGTGCGTTTGCGCCCCTATATCAAGTGCCTTTTTATTTTAGGAGGTAATCATATGGATGTAAAAGAATTATATCAGAAATTAGATACACTGATGGATCAAGAAGTAATCTTAGAGGGATGGATTCGCAATCATCGTAAACAAAAAGAATTTGGATTTATCGATTTTTATGATGGCACTTGCTTTGAATCAGTACAATTAATTTATGATAATCAATTATCAGATTTTGATGAGATTCAAAAATTACGTGTTGGTAGTGCGATTCGAGTAGAGGGAATTGTAAAAGAATCTCCTGCCAAAGGGCAAAAATTTGAAGTACATGTCAAATCATTAACATTATTAGGAGATAGTGCTGAAGATTTTCCAATTCAACCAAAGAGACATACAAGAGAATTTTTACGTGAAGTATCTTATTTACGTCCTCGTACTAAGTTATTTCAAGCAGTATATCGTGTTCGTAGTGTAGCTGCAATGGCAATTCACACTTATTTTCAAGATCATGGATACATTTATTTTCATGCTCCATTAATTACAGCAAACGATGGAGAAGGTGCGGGAGAAATGTTTAAATTAACAACATTGCCACTTGAAAATATACCAAAAACAGAAGATGGAAAAGTAGATTATAAAAAAGATTTCTTTGGTAAAAAAGTAGGGCTTACAGTGACTGGACAATTAGAAGCAGAGGCATTTGCTATGGCATATAAACGTGTTTATACATTTGGACCAACTTTCCGTGCGGAAGTATCTCATACAAAAACACATGCATCTGAATTTTGGATGATTGAACCAGAAATTGCTTTCTGTGATTTAGAGCAGTTAATGGATATCGAAGAAGAAATGTTAAAATATGTAATTTCTTATTGTTTAGAACATGCAAAAAGTGAATTTGATTTCTTTAATCAATTTGTAGAAAAAGGAATAAAAGAGAAATTACAAGCTGTATTAGATAGTAAATTTGTACGTGTTTCTCATGAAGAAGTCATTCGCATTTTAAAAGAAGCTCCTGTGAAATTTGAAAATGAACCAAAAGAAGGAGAAGATTTAGCCACAGAACATGAAAAATATTTAACAGAAGTATATTATAAAGCACCTGTTTTCATTACAGACTGGCCAAAAGATATTAAGGCATTCTATATGAGATTAAATGAAGATAAGAAGACAGTTGCTGCTGTTGATTTATTAGTACCAGGTGCTGGTGAATTAATGGGAGGTAGTCAAAGAGAAGAACGTCTTTCTTATTTAACAAATCGTATGGATGAATTGAATATGAAAACAGAGGGGCTAGAATGGTACTTGAATTTAAGAAAATATGGAGGATGTGTTCACTCTGGATTTGGTATGGGATTTGAACGTTTATTAATTTATTTAACTGGGATAGAAAATATTAGAGATGTATTACCATTTCCTAGAACACCAGGAAACTGTGAATTTTAAAAGAGAGTTATTCTCTTTTTTTGTATATTCATGACAAATATTCCCATAATAAAAATGAGGTGAATATATGAGAAAAATATTATTAATTGGTCTTTCTATGCTTTTTCTTGTAACAGGTTGTTCTTATGAGGAAACAATGTTAAATACACCAACCAAAAAAGTAGAGATGTTTTTTTCAAATTATCAAACATTAAATGAAGATGTTATGGATGATTTAGATAAGGTAGTAGACGAAGATGAAAGATTTAATACAAAACAAAGAGAAGCATATCGTGAATTGATGAAGAAACATTATCAAGCAATTCAATATGATGTAAAGGATGAAAGTATCAATGGTGATGAAGCTGAGGTACGTGCTGAAATTGAAGTAATTGATTACTCTAAAATATTAAAAGATACAGATCATTATTTACAGGATCATCGTGATGAATTTTTAGATGAGAAAGGGCAGTACGATGAAACAAAATACATGGATTATCGATTAGAACAATTAAAAGATGCGAAAGAAACAGTTAAGTATGATATGACTTTTCATTTAACCAAAAAAGATAAAGAATGGCAAATGGACCCTTTAACAACTGAACAAGAGCAAAAAATTCACGGTATGTACGATTATGAATAAAAGCATATTTTTCTTTCATATGCTTTTTTCTTTTGGCATACTTTTTATTAGGTGAGAGTATGAAGAAAATAGGAATATTACTATTAACATTTATTTTTTTATTACCAAGTTCTGTACAAGCCATTGGGACGAGCGCCAGTGCTAGTATTTTAATGGATATGGATTCTAAAAGAATTATGTATGAACACAATATTCATGAAGTTCGTAGTGTTGCTAGTATTTCTAAAATTATGACGGCAACATTAGCTGTAGAAAGTGGAAAATTAGATAAACAAGTAAAAGTAAATGATGTTGTATTAGAAGCCTATGGATCGGGTATATATATTAAACCAGGTGAAAAATTAACATTGAGAGATTTAGTATATGGGTTAATGTTACGTAGTGGAAATGATGCTGCTTTAATGATTGCTGATTATGTCGGTGGCAGTGTTTCTAAGTTTGTAAAGATGATGAATCAAAAAGCCTTGAAAATTGGCATGAAAAATACGACCTTTCATAATCCAAGTGGATTAGATGAAGAGGATGAAGTTGGAAATTTTTCGACTGCTTATGATATGGCAATACTAACTAGTTATGCTATGAAAAATAAAGAATACCAAAAGATTGTTAGTACCAAAAAGTATACTTTGAAAACAAATAAAAATACTTATATTTGGTATAACAAAAACAAATTACTTACGAATTATAAATATACAACTGGTGGAAAAACGGGTTTTACCAAAAAAGCACGTCGTACATTGGTATCTACTGCAAGTAAAGATAATTTAAATTTAGTAGTTGTTACATTAAATGATGGCAATGATTTTCAAGATCATGAGAATTTACATGAATATGGTTTTTCCAATTATAAAAAATATCGTTTGTTAAAAAAAGGTACAGTAAGAATTAAAAATGAAAAATATTATAAGAATGAAACATTGTATATTAAAAATAATGTGGATTATGCCTTAAGAGAAGATGAAAAACAAAGTGTTAGGTTATCTTTTCAACTGAATCATAAAAAGCAGTTAAAAGATAATAAAAAAGTAGGAGAAGTTCATGTGAAAGTAGGAGATGAAGTAGCATTAAAAGAGCCTATTTATGTCAAAAAAGAAAAAACTAAGAAAAAAGGATTTTTACATCTATGGTAAATAAAATATGGGCTCTTTTTTTTATCATAGGTATTATTGTTAGTGTTATAACAGGTAAGTTAGAGGGTTTAAATGAAGTATTACTCAGTAGTGCGAAAGAGTCTTTAGACATGATATTGAAACTATTTCCAGTCATGGCTTTGTGGTTAGGAATTACGAAGATTGCTTCTATATCAGGTTTATTAAATAAAATGTCACGAATGATTAGTCCGGTATTAGGTAAATTATTTCCAGAAATACCGAAAGGGCATGCCTCTCTTAGTTTGATTACTTCTAATGTAATTGCTAATTTTTTTGGTTTAGGAAATGCTGCCACTCCTTTTGGGTTAAAAGCAATGCAAAAACTACAAGAAATTAACCCTAAAAAAGATACGGCAAGTCGAAGTATGATTACTTTTTTAGTATTAAATACAAGTGGTCTGACATTAATACCAACGACTATTATTTCATTAAGAATGATGTATGATAGTAAAAATCCAACAGAAATTGTACTAGGATGTATTCTTGCTACTACATGTTCTACTGTAGCTGGTATGTGTATGGATCGTTTTTTAGCAACCCGACATAGGAGGCGTTCATGATACAACTTATTTCTAATTTAATTATTCCTGTTTTTGTCTTTGGTGTCATCCTCTATGGTGTATTAAAAAAAGTAGATGTCTATGATACATTTATCGATGGAGCAAAAGAATCATTTGATATGGCATTAACGATGTTTCCGTCATTACTTGCCATGATTGTAGGAGTAAATGTATTTATGAAAAGTGGTGCGATTGAATTCTTATTTCAATTATTAAAACCAATCTTTGAAATGTTACATTTCCCATTAGAAGTATTTCCTATGGCTATTATGAGACCAATTAGTGGAACTGCTAGTTTAGCAATGTTAAGTCAAATTTTTGAAAGTTATGGACCAGATAGTTTTTTAGGCCGATTAGCTTCTATTATTCAAGGCTCAACAGATACTACATTTTATGTGATTACTCTTTATTTTGGTGTAGTTGGTATAAAAAAAATACGCTATGCGTTATGGGCTGGGTTATTTGCTGATTTGGCAGGTATTCTAGCAAGTTTATTTCTCGTTGGTATTTTATTTCATTAGTTGTCAATTTATATAATTTATGTTATTATCGTGTTTAGTGAATGTGGTGATGAGATGGAAAGATTACAAAAAGTGATAGCTAATGCTGGTTATTGTAGTAGAAGAAAAGCAGAGGAAGAAATAAAAAAAGGCCATGTAACAGTCAATGGTAAAATTGTTGTTGAATTGGGTACAAAAGTAGATAGTACAGATGTCATAGAAATTAATGGGACAGTCATTAGAAAAGAAGAAAAAAAAGAATATATTCTATTTTATAAACCAAGAGAAGTAATTACTTCAGTACATGATGATAAAGGGAGAACAACTGTATTAGATTATATTGATACAGATACTCGTATCTATCCTGTTGGTAGATTAGACTATGATACAACAGGTTTATTGTTACTGACAAACGATGGAGAACTAGCTAATTTATTAATGCATCCAAAAGCAGAAATTGAAAAGGTATATGTAGCCAAAGTAAGAGGAATTTTATCTGCGACAGAAATTAACAAACTAAAAAATGGAGTAGTGATAGATGGTAGAAAAACATCTCGTGCAAAAGTAAAAGTTAGAAAGATTGATAAAAAAGCTAGTACCAGTATTGTTGAAATTACGATTCACGAAGGAAGAAATCACCAAGTGAAAAAAATGTTTGAACATGTTGGCCATGAAGTATTAAAATTAAAAAGAGAACGTTTCGCATTTTTAGATTTAAAGGGGCTACATTCTGGAGAATATCGTTATTTATCTATTAAAGAAGTTAAGAAATTATATGCAATGGTAAGTCATAAACAAAAAAGATGATCTATATGGATCATCTTTTTTCATAAGCTATATTTCTTGTTTTAAGTTATAATCAATTGTGTTTAAAAATGAATGTTTTATTCGTTTTCTTCTTGAATTGCTCCAACTGGGCAAAGGTCAATGGCTTCTTTTGCTTCTTCTAATTGCTCTTCATTTAAATTCTCTTTTTCTTTCGCAAGTCCATTATCATCCATTTCAAAACAATCTGGGTAACTACCAAAACAAGCTCCACAACCAATACATATATTTTGATTTACTTTTACCTTTTCCATTTTATCACCCAGTTCATTATACAAAAATACCGGGAAAAATACAAGGAAATGGTTTCAAAAAAGGTCGAATTATGTTATGATAATAATACGAGGTGATATAGATATGGCAAGTCGTATGGATCGATATCGTAATCAAGAAGTAGAACCAACTGGTATGCGTACGAAACGAAATGAACATTTATATGCCAGAGTAGAAGCACCTCTAGAATATTCTAGTGTAGAAGGTGTAGCTAGAATCGATAATACAAGTTCTGTAGATATTAATAAAATTAAAGAATTATTAATGAGAGAAGAAGAACCAAAGAAAAGAGTACATCAACACCCAACCATAGAGAAACAACAAGATTTGGACGAAACGGGAGAAATCGCAACGTTCAAAGATATGGATGAAAAAAATTATGATATTAGAGATATTTTAAATAAAGCAAAAGGTGAAAGAGAAGAAGATAGTGATGATCGTTATCGTTCTTTACAAGATACTGGATATGATATTTTAAAAAATATTAAAATTCAAAATCAAGAACCAGAAATTAATGAAAAAGAATTAAAACAAGTTGGGGATACGACATTAAGTTTATCTATGTTAGATAGTTTACGTGAAGATGGAGATAGTGATGAAGCAAAAACGATTCAAGATTTGTTAGCATCAGAAAAGGAGTCATTCAATGAAGAAGATGATGATGACTTTGAAGAAGAAAGAACTTTAGATAATTCCTTCTTTACCTCTAGTTTGAATTTTAGCGATGAAGATTTTAATGAGTTAAGTGATGAACTAGAAGAACCTAAGAAAAAAGGAAATTTGTTTTTAAAAGCCATTTTATTCTTAGTGATGGTTGCTCTTACCACTGCAGCGATTTTCTTTTTAGCAAACTATTTAAAATAAAAAAACGTTTCCTATTTATTAGAAAACGTTTTTTGTTGCTTTTTTTTCATCGAGATTAATCGTAAGTAAGTAATCGTCGGTATGACTAGAAAGAAGAGAACTAGAAGTAATGGGAAATAGTTAGTTAGAAAGTAAAAACCTTCCGTATTATTTGGAAAAATAATAGTACTTAGATAAGTGATTGCGATACATACAAGTACTTGGATTATCATAAATATTTTATCTTTTTGAATTTGAAATGTTCTTTTAATTCCCTCTGTTACAAAATAAAGGCAGAAGGTAATAGAAATAAAGAAATCAAAAATCCAACGGAAGGCTAATGTACTTTCAATTCGTTCTAGGACTCCGACAATACTAACTCGTTTTAATATATGAAATTCAGGATATTGATAAATTAATGTCATTTTAATACCAAAGACTGCAATTGTAAAAAATAGAGCAGAAAAAGTAAATAAGTGAATGAGAAAATAGCCAATCTTCCAAGATGTTTTCCAATTCTTCTTATTGCGTTCTGCTATTTGATTTTTTGGTATAATCGTAATTAGAAACAAAATCAATGTACAATAAGCAAAATAGTGAAAACTAGAGTTTAAAATACTTGAAACCGGAGTTGTAAACAATGGTCTAAAATTATACCAGTGAACTTGTCCCATTAGTCCAAAAATACTGATAAAATATAGAATTAGAGAAAAGATAACTAAAATCATGGAAACTCTAGCAATCCCTTTTAATCTTCTAATTAGTAAATAGAAGATTGGAATGATAAACAGAATTGCAATAAATAAAGTAGGCGTTTGATATAAATATTGGGAGGAAATAAAAATAATTAAATTCCAAAAAACAACAGTTCCTAAAAGAAAGACAAAAGCGATAAGTAGTATATTAATTATTTTTCCTATTTTCTTTCCAAAGGCATGTATATTTAATTCAATGATACTAAAATCGGGATTATAATTCATTAGATATTGATAAAGTAAAAAAGGAATGATTCCCAGTAAGGCACCAAAGAAAAGACCAAAAATACTATCCTGTTTTGCAATTTGAACTAACATTTCCATAGCAAGTCCCATAAAACAAGAACGAATTAGAAAATAAGATATAATCGATACTTGCTCTTTACTCAGTTGTTTTTCCATACATTTTCCTCCTAATTGTCTGTTCTAGAGAACCTTTTGTCTCTAAATCTATATCGACTTTTACATTCATTTTTACTTTTGAATATTCTTCTTCATCCCACTTTAATTCCATTTTAGAATAATACTTTGGATATTTTTGGTAAAAGAGATTTCCAAATCCAAAGATATCACTTTTAAATTCATTTTGTGTCACATGAATTGTATGAAGAATTTGTTGTTTGATTCTTTTTTCTAATAATTGATTAATCTCTTTAATTGTATTTGGATCACTTAAATTTACATTCGCATTGATTTCATTAATCGCAGCAGTAGCTTGAAAAGAAATATTCATAATTGGCTTATTTTCTTTTAGGGTTGCTTTTCTTTTAATATTGAAATTTGATAAATGGAAGACAATATTATTGTCTTCATATTTGACACTTTCTAAGGAATAAGCTGTTCTGCGATTTAAAATGTTAATCATACGACTTTCATTTTCGTTAACATAGCCTAATAAACTAGTATTGCGAAAGATTGCAAGTGTGCCTAATTGTAATTTTGTTTTTGGGTCTGTACTTTCTAAATTTTGTTGTTTTTCTCCATCTTTAACACTACCAGCTATTTTGATGGTAGGAAGGGTTGGATTAATCCCTGGTGTTAACATCGATGCGATAAACTCGCTATAAGTTAAATCAGTAGAAATCCCCTGATAAGTAGATGTGTTTTTTAAATTCATAGAAACACTTTGTGACGGGTATGATTCTAATGGGGAAGTAATTTTTAATACATCTTCTGCTTTTGTATCTCTAGCAATAACAACATAGAAATTCTTTCTACTCTCAGGACTACGAATTAATATATCAGATATTTTTTCGATTTCGTTTTTCGCAATATTTTCATCAATTACAACAACAGCTAAATGACCTATGTATAATTGTTTAGGACTTTCTAAATCGATATTGTAGAAAGCTTCCATGACTGAATTACCTTTTCCTTCATAGACGATGGTTTGACTCTGTCCTTCTTTGCTACTTGCTTCCTGTTTTTTAGAATTGGCAACTAATACGCCAATCACATATTGATTATCCTTTTTATCAATACTAAGACCTGTTACAATTGCTAAATTTTCTAATTCATGATAGTTATAACATCCTGTTAGTAATAGGGCAAATAAGCTAAAAAAGAGGAAGAAAAATAATCTCTTTTTCATTTTTTCACCTCCCAATTTAATCTTCTTTTATTTTTAGAAGATAAGTAACGTGGTCTATCTTTTATTTTGGATTTTATTTTTAAGAATAAAGCATCACTCTGTTCTTTCAAATAAAAAGGAGCAAAAGGTGTTAAATAAGGTATGCCAAATGTTTCTAAAGTAGATAGATGAGTAATTAATAAAATGCTTGCGATAACGACGCCAATCATACCACAAATAGATGCAAAGAAAATGAAGATTAGACGCCACCAACGAAGAGCATTTACCATATCGATATCAGAAAATAAAAGACCAGCAATAGAGGTTATAGCGACAATAATGACTGCGAAAGGACTGACAATTCCAGCATTCACTGCCGCATCACCAAGGACTAATCCTCCGACAACACTAATTGCTGTTCCCATTTTAGATGGCATTCTAAGATCACATTCCCGCAATAGTTCAAAAGTAATACCAAGCATTAATATTTCAATCGCGGTAGGAAAAGGAACACCTTCTCTTTGTACTGCAACACTAATAAATAATTTATCTGGTATCATCTCGGGATTATATGTCATAATGGCAATATAAGCAGCAGGAACAAGAAGTGTAATGAAAAAACCAAACATTCTTAAGAAACGGGAGAAATTGACGTTATATGATTTTTGATAGTAATCACCTGGCGTATGAAGAAAATCAATAAATAAAGTAGGGAAAATAAGAACAAAAGGAGTATTTTCTACCATAATCGCAATTTTCCCTTCCAGTAAATAACCACAGACAAAATCAGGTCTTTCTGTACTCATAATTTTAGGAAATACTGATTTCTGAGGATTTAAAAAACTTCTTAAATTTCCACTATCTAAAATTCCATCGATATCAATTTCCTGTAATCTCTTTTTTAATTTGTTAACTCTTTCTTGATCAGCAACATCACTTAAATAGGCTAAATTAATTTTAGTCTTTGTTCTACGCCCTACAAATAGTTCTTCAAAATATAAATTTGGATCTTTAATACGTTTACGAATGAGTCCTTGATTGACGACAATATTTTCTGTAAAACTATCTTTAGGACCTCGTAAAGAAGTTTCGGTATTTGATTCTTGAATACCACGATCTAGAGTACTTTTTGTCTCAACGACAATTGCTTTATTTTCACCTTCTACTAAGATAGCGGTGAAGCCATTTACTAAGTGATAAAAAAGATCTTGATAAGTTGTGATTTCTTTAATCGTTCCGTTATATAAATGATTATATAATTCTTGAAAGACCTGTTTTCCACTTGCTGAACTATCTTCCATAATTTCCATAATACTGTGAATTAAAATATCACTTATCTTATCATCACTACTGACACTCTGTAAAAATAAAATACCAATCTGACATTGATCTTGTACAATCTTTCTAGTTTTAATGTCACTACTTTTCCCATTCATTTTTTGAATTGTAGTAAATACTTTATCAATACTTGTTTCTATCTTTTTCATATTATCCCTCTATTTTATTGTGAACAAAAATAAAGAAAATATTTGGAAATTTCAAAAAAAGAAGAGAATACATGATACAATGAATACGAGGGATGTATATGGAATTTCAAGTAGAAATTGTAAGATTAGATGATCAAGGTAGAGGAATTGGCTATATTGATGGGAAAATTGTATTTGTTGAAAATGCTCTACCACAAGAAGTGGTACGTGTTTTCATTACCAAAGAAAAAAAGAAATTTTACGAAGCAAAAGTGGTAGAGCAGCTTGTAACAAGTCCTGATCGTGTAATACCAAATTGTTTGTATTATGATACTTGTGGTGGTTGTAATTTAATGCATTTAAATTATGTAAAACAATTAGAATACAAAAAGAACAAGGGAATTCAAATATTAAAGAAATTTGCTGGTATTGAAATAGAAGATACCGATATCATTGCCAGCGATGCGTTTTATTATCGTAATAAAGTTGTATTTCATGTGAAATGTGGGAAATTAGGGTTTTATCAAAAAGAAAGCCATAACTTTGTGGAAATTAATCAATGTTTATTGTTACATCCAAAAATCAATGAGTTATTAACAGTATTAAAAGGAGTAAACTTTTTAAATGCTGTGGAAAAAGTAATGATTCGTACATTTCAAGATGGATTGGAAACACAAATTGTTTTTTATCCACAGGAAAACTTAAATCAAGAAGAAATTATCCACAGGATAAAAGATTTGGTAACATCGATTTATGTGGATCATACATGTATTTATGGGAATGACGAAATATTAGAAAAAATAGGGGATAGGAATTATTTAGTAAGACCTGAGTCTTTCTTTCAAGTTAATACAAAGATGACAAAAAAACTATATGATGAAGTAAGAGAAAAGTTGGAACCTAGTAAGGATGATATTGTCTTAGATCTTTATTGTGGTGCTGGAACAATTGGACTTTACATTGCTCCCTTTGTCAAGTATGTGTATGGCGTAGAAATTGTAAAAGAAGCCATCGTGAGTGCGAAAAAGAATCAAGAAATCAATCGTACTAAGAATATAGAATTCTATGTGGGAGATACCAAAACAATCTTAGAAAAATTCCATTTACAGGCTAATAAAGTGATTGTTGATCCACCACGTAGTGGGTTAGATCAAAAGACTAAGGAATATCTTTTAAAACTACAACCACAACGCATCATTTATGTTTCTTGTAACCCAGTTACACTAGCTCGTGATATCAAGGATTTAGAACCTAAATATCAGTTTGAAATAATCACATTTGTCGATATGTTTCCTAATACAGATCATATTGAAAGTGTATGCTTATTAAAACTAATATAAAATATATGGAATTCTAAAAGTAATAGGAGTGATAACATGATGAAAGAAGCTTTAATACTTTTTTCTGGTGGAAAAGATTCCTTTTTATCAACTTTAATGATGTTAGATCAAGGGTATAAAGTAAATCTTGTTACATTTGATAATGGTCATGAATTAAATATAAAAAAGGTATTGATAGGAGCTAAAAAAATTCAGAAAAAATACGGCTCTGATAAAGTGAAAATTATTGGCATAAAAAAAATAGATGCGATATTTAGAGAATTTATTTGCTCATTTTATAATTATGATATAGAGTATATTCAAAAAGAATTTGGTAACATAACGATTTCGCAATTTCACTGTCTATCATGTCGTTTGTCGATGTATGTTTTGGGAATTATTATTTGTTTGCAAAAGAATATCAATTGCGTAGTAGATGGTGCTAGAGAAAGTCAATTATTTGCCATTGAACAGAGAAAAATGATGAAACAATTTCAACAATTATTTCAAAAATATGATTTAGAAATGATATTCCCGTTGTTATATGAAACAGATGATTATTCCATTAAGAATCAAATATTAGCGCATGGTTTTGTACCTAAAATGAATGAAGGACAATGCTTACTAGGAATGCCAATTTTACAAGATTCTATGAATGATTCTATTATCGAAGGATGTTTCAATGTATATCAGAAAGAACTTTATCCAAAAATAGAAAATATCATTGAAAAGTATAGGAATGTTGTATTTGAGGAGAACTATTTATAATGGATAATAGAAGTAAAAAATTTATATTTATCCCATTTTGTTTGATTGCCCAAGCATATCAAGCGCAGGGAATCGTAAAATATGAATGGAAAAGTTCGATTAGACCATTTGTCGATATACTTTTGAACTACAATATAAATATGATCCAAATGCCATGTGCAGAAGCACAATTTCAAAATAGTTTAATTCGAGCACCGAAAGGAATTACGAAATATGATACGGTAGAATTTAATCGACATTGTGAAAATCTAGCTAATCAAGTAGCAAAACAAATCAGAGATTTAATCTCATCAAACTATGAAGTCATTGCGATATTAGGTATAGAACAATCTCCATCTTGTTGTGTTAATTACATATATACAAATAAAGGAATGGAAAAACGACGAGGATTATTTATGCAGAAGCTTTATGAAAAGATAGAAGATTTAAACATTCCTATCATTGGAATTAATAGAAAATATATTAACAAATCATTCAATAAATTAAAAAAATTACTAGAAACAAAGTAGATAAAAGCAAATCGTTATACATGAAAGGATTTTATAATTTATGAAATATAGAAAAGCAGTAAGTGATGATGTTTATGAGATTGCTAAACTTGTGACTGATTTACTAGGAAGTTGTAATATTGAATCTGAAAAATCAATTCTAGAAAGTAATGTTGAAGAAATAACAAAAGATATAAATCATTATTTTGTTTGTACTATCAATGATCAAATAATAGGTGCTTGCGGTATCAGTGATATTTTAAAACAAGATACATATCATTTAAATCTGAAAAATGTAAAGGAGATTTTATATTTAGTTGTTCATAAAAAATATCAAGGTAGAGGAATTGGTACTACTTTATTAAAATTATGTAGTAAAAATAATGAATGTGATATTCTTTATGAAGCATGGGGTGATAATAAAGATCATGTGAATTCTAAATTTATCTTAGAAAGATGTGGATATCACATGTTGAAAGATTTAGGAAGAGATTATTATCAAAAAAATAACTATTGCTATAAATGTGTCAATAGATATAAAAATTGTAATGAGTGTGTTGCTCAAATATGGATCAAACATAAATCACAGTCGATATGAAAGAAGAGTGATTGATTCATGTATGAGAAAATGCATATATTATATTGGTGATAGTATGTATCAGTTAAAAGATGCTCTTTATGTGGCATCTGTATTAGATGTAACATTTGATAAATATACTGTGGAAGAATTTTTAGATGGAATTAATATTGAACTAGAGCATGGAACAGTAAATCCAAAAACGAATGTAACAAATGATAATTTGATTACAACTGCTAAAATTGCACTTGCACATTTAAATGAGTTTCCCAATTATTATAATAAAGAATATGGATTAAGAAAGTTTGAAAAAATGTTACAATCAAAATTAACAGAAAAAATGTAGATGAATCTACATTTTTATTTATAAAGTAATGTAATTTTTCTTCCTTTTGTTTCGATAAAACCTTCTTCTTTTAAATATTTTAATTCTCTTGACATAGCACTCCTGTCAACTGCAATATAATCTGCTAATGTGGTATAACTAAATGGTAAGTATATGATTCTTGAACCGTGTTTTTTCGCATAAATGTTAAAGTAGGAAAGTAATTTATCACGGATTGTTTTTTTGGCTAGTATTTCGATTCTTTCATTTTTCTCTTCGATTTTATTTGTCGTAATCTCTAGTAGGTTTTTAATGAATTGATTAAAATATTTATACTGTGTATAAGGGCATTGGATAATACTGTTGTAATCGATCATTAATACTTGTGATTCTTCTTTTGTAATGACTTCACATTCATCACTATCTAAAGATGAGAGTAGGGTTCCAAATATATCTCCTTCTTCTAATTCTTCAATAATTGTTCTATTACCTAGATAATCTGTTCTGGTAATTTGAACATGCCCTTTTAAAATAATTCCAATCATATTATCTTTTGTATTGGAAAACATAATAATATGTCTAGGAAAACTCAGGATATTTGTTTCTAATAAGCGCAATAATTTTTCTTTCTCATTGTCACTAATTTGATAGAATAGACGTTCCATTTTACACCTCTTATTAAAATAATATCATTTTTGTTAAATTGTTGCAATTGCAACAATCTTTTTTTAAAGATTGTGCTATAGTTATGGTAGTGTCAGAGTAGGAGGAGTCAGAATGAAGATTATAAAAAGAGATGGACACATTGTTGATTATTGCCCAGAAAAGATTGAAATTGCAATAAAAAAAGCAAATAAAGAAGTACCAGAAGAAGAAAGAGTATCTGATATTCAAATTAAGAATATTATTAAATATATTGAAGGTCTCAAGAAAAGAAGAATGCTTGTAGAAGATATACAAGATATTATCGAAATGAGATTAATGGCACTTAATAAATTTGCCTTAGCAAAAGAATATATTACTTATCGTTATACAAGAGAACTTGTTAGAAAAAGTAATACAACCGATCTTTCTATTAAGGAATTAATCGATGGTGAAAATGATTATTGGAATACAGAAAATTCTAATAAAAATGCAAGAGTTGTTACAACCCAAAGAGATTATATCGCGGGAATTACTTCTACTGATATCACGAGAAGATTTCTTCTTCCCGAAGATATTGTAAAAGCCCATGATGAAGGAATTATTCACTTCCACGATATGGATTATTTCGCACAAAATGCTCTTCATAATTGCGATTTAATCAATTTGGAAGATATGTTACAAAATGGAACAAATATCAACGATGTTATGATTGAAAAACCTCATAGATTTTTAACAGCAATGACAATTGCAACACAGTTAATTACAGCTGTAAACTCTAGTCAATATGGTGGAGCAACCATTACGATGACTCATTTAGCACCATTTGTAAGAGAGAGTTATAATCGTTTTTACGATAAATATAAGAAAAGAAAATTTTCAAAAGCAGATTGTGAAAAATATGCGAAAGAAGATCTAGCAAAAGAAATTACGGATGGAGTTCAGACATTCCAATATCAAATTAATTCAATGACTACAACAAATGGTCAAGCTCCTTTCTTAAGTGTTTGTCTATACTTAGGAGAAACAGAAGAGTATAAAGAAGAACTTGCTATGATTATCGAAGAAGTATTAAAACAACGTTTACAAGGTATGAAAAATGAAAAGGGTGTATATATTACTCCAGCATTTCCAAAACTTTTATACGTGTTAGAAGAAGATAACATTCATAAAGATAGTAAGTACTATTATTTAACTGAGTTAGCAGCAAAATGTACTGCCAAACGTATGGTCCCTGACTATATTTCAGAAAAAATTATGAAACAATTAAAGAAAAATGAATATGGTGAGGGTGAATGCTATCCATGTATGGGATGTAGATCATTCCTTACTCCTGATCGCTCTATTAGTTTAGGAAATATTGCAAAAGCAAAGAATTATGTAGAAGGTAAAGGAAAATACTATGGTAGATTTAACCAAGGTGTTGTTACGATTAACTTAGTTGATGTTGCTTTATCTTCTGATAAAGATATGGATCTATTCTGGAAGATTATGGATGAAAGATTGGAATTATGTCATCGAGCACTTCAAATCAGACATAAGAGATTGTCTAAAGTAACAAGTGATGTTGCACCTATTTTATGGCAACATGGTGCTTTGGCTCGTTTAGAAAAAGGAGAAAGTATTCACGAATTACTACATCATGGATATTCTACAATTTCACTTGGTTATGCAGGATTATATGAATGTGTTAAATTCATGACAGGTCATTCTCATACAGATAATGGCAAAGGTAAAGAATTTGGTCTTCAAGTTATGAGAAGATTAAACGATGCATGTAATAAATGGAAAAAAGAAGAAGATATTGATTACAGTGTTTATGGAACACCAATTGAATCAACGACTTATAAGTTTGCGAAATGTTTAAGAGAGCGTTTTGGTAAAATTAAAGGAATTACAGATAGAGATTATATTACAAACTCTTATCATGTACCTGTATTTGAAGAAATTGATGCCTTTACGAAACTAAAACTAGAAAGTGAATTCCAAGCACTTTCTCCAGGAGGAGCAATTAGTTATATTGAAACTCCTAACTTAACAAATAACTTAGATGCAGTCATGGAAGTAATTCAATTTATTTACGATAATATTATGTATGCAGAATTAAATACAAAGTCAGATTATTGTCAAGTATGTGGATATGAAGGAGAAATCTTATTGGATGATAACTTAGAGTGGTATTGTCCAGAATGTGGTAATAGAGATCATGATAAGTTAAATGTAGCAAGAAGAACTTGTGGTTATATTGGAACCCATTTCTGGGATAAAGGAAGAACTCAAGAAATCAAAGAAAGAGTTATTCATATCGACAACAAGGATGCAGATCTATAATTATGAGATATAATAAAATAAGAAAAATGGATATCTCTAACGGCCCAGGCGTTAGAGTATCTGTTTTTATGCAGGGATGTGCTTTCCACTGTAAAAATTGTTTTAACCCTGAAACTTGGGATTTTAAACAGGGAAAAGAATTCACAGATGAAATCATCGATAAAGTATTGGAATTAGCAAGTAAAGACTTTATTGTCGGTTTATCGATTTTAGGTGGAGAGCCGATGCATCCTAGCAATATTGAGGGTACGACCAAACTAGCAAAAGCTTTTAAAGAAAAATATCCGAACAAAACAATTTGGTGTTGGAGTGGTTTCTTATTTGATCGTGATCTAAAAGATAAAGAAGTGATGAAGTATATCGATGTATTAGTAGATGGTCAATACCAAGATGAACTTCACGATTTTAGATTAAAATGGTGTGGTTCTTCAAACCAAAGAGTCATTGATGTACAACAATCTTTAAAGAAAAACAAGACAGTATTATTTGACGATACAAAAGAATTAGTAGGAGTGTAACATGAAAACAAGAGGATTTGAAGTTGTAAAAGAATACTATGATAAAGAGATTCATATACCAGTAAGAAAAACAAAATTTTCAGCCGCATACGATATCGAAGCAGCAGAAGATGTCGTATTACCAAGCTTTCAAAAAGGAATGAAACCTACTTTAATTCCAACGGGATTAAAAGCTTATATGCAAAGTGATGAAGTATTATTAATCGTTCCACGAAGCTCAGGTCCAAAAAAGCAGGGAATTACTTTTCCTCATAATGTAGGAGTCATTGATTCTGATTATTATAATAATTGTGATAATGAAGGCCATATTTTTATCCAATGTATTAATTTAAAAGATGAAGATGTATTGATTAAAAAAGGAGATACAGTAGGACAAGCCTTTTTTCAAAAATATTTAGTTGCTGATCAAGATACTTCTGATGGTGTTAGAGCTGGTGGATTTGGATCGACAGATCAAATATAGAGGGTGAAATCCCTCTTTTTTTATTAGTAATTCTCCTACAAACATGATAGAATAAAGAAGAGTGATGAAAAAAAGAAAGGATGATAATATGGTAGAATTTATTGAATATCCAAACTGTTCCACCTGTAAAAAAGCTAAAAAATGGCTACAAGAACATCAAATTGAATTCCACGATCGTGATATTACGAAAGAAACACCAACAAAAGAGGAGTTAAAAACATATTTAACAATCAGTCAGTATCCAATTAAAAAATTTTTTAATACCAGTGGAAATCTATATAAAGAATTTGCCTTAAAAGATAAACTAGATACCATGAGTGAAGATGAAAAATTAGAATTACTAAGTCAACATGGCATGTTAATTAAAAGACCTTTAGTGGTGTCAGATTCATTCATTTTAGTTGGCTTTCGTGAAAAAGAATGGAACGAGTTGTTATGCGAAAAGAATATGTAGTAAAAGAAGAATGTATTTTAAAAGAATTTTTAGATAAAAATATGACAGATATTTCTAAACATAAAAGAAAAGGATTACTTACTAATGGAGTGATAGAAGTTAATGGGGTTGTGAGAACAAAATATAATTATTTACTAAAAGTAGGAGATAAGATTACTTTAAAAGAAAAAGAAGTTCCTACTTCTTTAAATATTATTTATGAAGATGAGGATATCATTGTTGTCGATAAACCATCAGGAGTATTGACGATAGGAACAGATAAACACGAAGAAAATACATTGTACCGAGAAGTATCACATTATGTAAAACAAAAGAAAGCTTCTAATCGTATTTTTATTGTCCATCGTTTAGATAAAGATACTTCGGGAGTTATTTTATTCTGTAAAAATCAAAAATTAAAAAGAATGTTTCAAGATCATTGGAATGAATTTGTATTGAGAAGAGAATATGTTGGAGTGACAGAAGGAGTTCCTAAACAAAGAAAGGGGACTGTGATTCAATATTTAAAAGAAAATGAACAGTATATGGTGTATGCGACAAGTGCTAAGGAAGGTAAGAAAGCAATTACAAATTATGAAGTGATAGAGGAGAATGGAAAGTATGCCTATGTACGTTTTCAACTGGAAACAGGGCGTAAGAATCAAATTCGTGTGGCTTGTAAAAGTTTAGGTTGTCCTTTAGTTGGAGATAAAAAATATGGTGCGAAAACTAATCCGATGCATCGTTTACTATTACATGCTTCTATGTTTTCTTGTATGCATCCTGTTACTCATAAAAAATTACAATTTTCTAGTAAAATACCACAAAAATTTCAAAAATTGACAAAATAGGAATTGACAACAGTTAACAACATGTGTATAATGTCGATTAGTTAAGCAGTAGTATAACAACTACTGCTTTTTTATTTATGAAGGAGAGATGTGTGATGAATGAGTTATTAGTAGCTTATGCGAAATGTATTCAACAGGCAATTGATTCTTTAGAAAGGCAGCGCGCAATGTTTCGTGCAACCAACAGAAAACCAACCCCAGAAGAAGAAGCATCTATGAAAATGTTAAATGAAAAAATAATGAGAGGGTATAAAAATCTTGAAGACTATTTTCAAGATTGTGCCAACGGATTTTTAGATAAAAGATAAATGTGTCGATAAAAGAAGTTCACTTTTTTAAAGTTTTGGTTTAAAAAGACAAAATATTTTCCATCATAGACATAGAATGGATGTGAAAGGAGATTCTATGTTTGGAAATTTTGAAGAAGATACAAGAAAAATACTAGTACAAGCCAAAGCTGAAATGAAAAATTTAAGACATCCTTATGTTGGTAGTGAACATCTTTTACTGGCTATATTACATGATAAAAATATAATTAGTGAAAAATTAAAGAGTTATCAAGTTACTTATGAAAATGTAAAAGAAGAGATTATAAAAGTAGTAGGGGTTGGTAGCAAAGAAAGTGCGTGGTTCTTATATACACCACTTTTAAAGCGTGTTTTAGAACAAGCAGTTGTAGATAGTAAAGAAAATAATCAGGGAATTGTAACAGTGGAACACTTATTTTCTAGTTTATTAGAAGAAGGAGAAGGGGTTGCAATTCGTATTTTAATTGGTATGGATGTCGATATTGATGATTTATATCAAGAGTTTTCTTATAAATTAAATCAAACGCATAAGAAGAGTAGCCATAAAAAATTACTATTAGAAGAATTTGGTATCGATTTAAATAAAAAAGCCGAGAATAAGCAATTAGATCCTGTGATTGGAAGAGAACAAGAGATTCGTAGAGTGATGGAGATTCTGATGAGAAAGAAGAAAAATAATCCTATTTTAGTAGGGCTTGCTGGAGTAGGAAAAACGGCGATTGTAGAAGAACTCAGTAGTCGTATTGTCAGAGGAGAAGTTCCTATTTCTTTAAAAAACAAACGAATTATTAGTGTTGATATGGCTACTTTAGTAGCAGGAACAAAGTATCGTGGAGAATTTGAAGAGAGAATGCGTAAGATTTTAAAAGAGATTGAAGAAAATGATGATATCATTTTATTTATCGATGAGATTCATACCCTAGTAGGAGCAGGTGGAGCTGAAGGTGCGATTGATGCTTCTAATATATTAAAACCTGCTTTAGCACGGGGAACACTTCATTTAATTGGGGCGACAACCATGGAAGAATACAAGAAGTTTATCGAAAGTGATAGCGCCCTAGAGAGAAGATTTCAAAAAGTATATGTTGAAGAACCAAGTGTGGAAGAAACAATCCATATCTTAACAAAAATTAAACCAATATATGAGAAATACCACTGTGTTACCTTACCTGATACATGTATTAGAGATATCGTAAATTTATCGAGAGAATATATCTATGATAGATATGAACCAGATAAGTCGATTGATATTTTGGATGAAGTATGTGCTAGAGTGAAGTTAAAAGAGAGTAAAGAGTTGAAGAAATACAATGAAATGCATAAGAGGTTACAAAAGATTATCGATGAGAAAAAAGAAGCAATTGTGAGTCAGGATTTTAAGAAAGCATCGAAGTTGAAGTCAAAAGAGAATGAGGTTATGAATGCGTTGAATACATTAGAGTTATCTCTTTATAAAAAAGAGAAAAAGACTGTGACCAAAGAAGATTTGGCGGAAGTTATCCACCATAAAACGAAGATTCCAGTGTATGAGATTTTAAAGGAAAATAAGAAGATGATTGAACATATTGAAAGTACATTATCCAATCGTATTTTAGGGGAAGAAGAAGCAATTCAATCATTGATTCATATTGCGAAGAAGATTAAGTTAGGGTTTGCAGAGAATAAGAAGTCATATTCTATTTTGTTTTGTGGTTCTACTGGAGTTGGAAAAACTTGTTTAGCACGTACGTTTGGAGAATTGTTAGTTGGTAAAGAGAATGTTATAAAGTTAGATATGAGTGAGTATAGTGAATCACATAGTGTTTCTAAGTTAGTGGGTGCTCCTCCTGGATATGTGGGTTATCAAGATCAGAAGAATGTCTTTGAAGAGATTCGTAATCATCCTCATTCTGTATTGATTTTAGACGAGATTGAAAAAGCACATCCAGATGTATTAAATCTGTTTTTACAAATTTTAGAAGATCATCAGATTAAAGATTCACGTGGACGAGTGATTCGATTTGACCATACGATGATTTTAATGACCTCTAACATTGGTTTTCACGAAACCCATGTAGGATTTCATGGTGAGACAAAACAAACGATACAGACCCGTTTAAAAGAGTATTTTCAGATGCCATTTTTAAATCGTATCGATGATGTTATCTTATTTCAACCATTAAGTGAAGAAGTGATGAGAACATTAATCAAGAAACAACTACAAAATTTAAAAGAAAAATATCAAAAGCAAAATATTCAAATTGATTTTACAGATGATTTAGAAGATCAGATTCTAAAGAAATCAGAGTATGAAGAGTATGGAGCTAGAAGATTAGAGAAAATTGTAAATGATTTATGTGAAAATCAAATTATCGATGAGATTTTAAATGAGAAGACAGAAATCACATTAAAAATTTAAGATAAGAGAATCATTTTATAGTTGATAGATGTGTAGATAGTAGGAGAGTATTATGAGAGATGTATTTGAAAATTATTTAAAAAATGGGTTATCTGAATATGATTCTAAATATTTAACAACATATCAATATGTTATGCTATTATCTAAAAATAATCATATTACTTCATACTTTGCGAATGATGATTATATTTACTTTATCGAATATCCAATATCTGGTAAAGAGTATCATGGACCATTAGAAGTCTTAGAAAGTGAGATGTCACTTTGTGGTAGTGAAGCTGGGATCATATATGAAAATATAGATGGCCAGTTTAAAACAATTGCTTTTATTGATTTAAAGGAAAAGAATCAGAATTGTAGAAAGTAAATACATTTTAAGGTTATTAACTTAAATGATAAGTTAATAATCTTTTTAATTTTTATAAAGAATAATATAAAATAATAGTTAGAGTTTGAAATCAGAAAATAGAAATTACACGAAAAATTTCAAAAAATCATTGCACAAATTTCTGAACATGATATAATAAGATTTAAGGTGATTATATGGAGACAGTAAATTATCAAGATTCGATTGTTGAAGTATTTGATAAAAGATTAAAGCCAGGAGTAGGAAAACTTTTACCAGATGAATTTACGCAAGAACAAAAAAACGATCGTATCGAAGCAATGAGAGATTTTATTACCACATTGACATATGATTACAACGAGAAAGATGAAGTCGCTTATGATGAGGCAAAACATGTTTTTAAGGTACCGAGTAGTTTAAAAACCAATCCTGAGAGTGATAACTTTGATTTACAACACGATTTGGTACAATTAACACTAACATCTATTTGCCCAGTGAGAGATCATGAGATGGCACCTTATATGACTTTATATGCAGATACACTAGCAACTGTATTAGTTGGTAATACGACTTTAGAGAAAAATGAACATAAATATGATCATTTCAATATGCTTGGTATGGAAGGTATTGATCTACTTACGAATATCTTTTATACAGGAAATGAAGCAAAAATGAATGAATTTAAAAATGCACTTGCTATGAATTCTGAAAGTGTAGAGATGGAAAGTAGTAAGACAAGGAGTTAAAGTTCCTTGTTTTTTATTGGTAAAATATGTTTTCTGTGATAAAATATAGCTGGTGATGAAAAATGGATAAATTAAGAACACGCTTTGCTCCAAGTCCAACTGGATTTATGCATATTGGGAATTTAAGAAGTGCAATCTTTGGTTATTTGATGGTAAAACATCAAGGTGGAGATTTTATTTTAAGAATTGAAGATACGGACCAGACGAGAAAAGTAGAAGGGGCTGTAGATTTTATTTATAATACTTGTGAGTTATGTGGAATTCATTTTGATGAAGGACCAAATAATGGAGGAGAATATGGCCCATATGTACAAAGTGAACGTTTACCACTTTATAAGAAATATGCAGAGGAATTAGTAGAAAAGGGAGCAGCTTATTATTGTTTTTGTACAGAAGAAAGATTAAATAAATTACGTAAAATTGCAGAGGATGAAAAACGTGCCTTTCAATATGATGGTCATTGTAAAAATTTATCAAAAGAAGAGATTGAGGCAAATTTAAAAGCAGGAGTGCCATATGTCATTCGTCAGAAGATGCCTAAAGAAGGCGTTAGTACTTATGAAGATTTGGTATATGGTAAGATTAGTGTTGAAAATCGTATTTTAGAAGATCAAATTCTTTTAAAATCAGATGGATATCCTACTTATAATTTTGCCAATGTTGTAGATGATCATTTAATGCATATTAATGTAGTAGCACGTGGAAATGAATATGTGATGTCAACACCAAAATATAATCTTTTATATGATGCTTTTGGATGGGAAAGACCTACTTATATTCATTTACCTATGGTACTTGGTAGTGATGGACAAAAATTAAGTAAACGTAATGGAGATGCTTCTTTCATGGATTTATATCATGAAGGTTATTTACCAGAAGCAATTGTGAACTATTTAGCGCTCTTAGGATGGTCTCCAAATTCTAATCAAGAGATTTTTACTTTAGATGAATTAATCAAAGAGTTTGATCCAAAGAGAATTAGTAAATCACCATCAATTTATGATGAGAAGAAATTACAATGGGTCAATGCTCATTATATAAAGAAGTTAGATGATGAGAAATTATTTGAAATTACCATTCCTCATTTAAAAGAAGCCTATGATTTAGGAAAGTATTCTGAAGATTGGGTAAAAGAACTAGTATTACTTTATAAAGATCATATTAGCTATGGAAAAGAGATTGTCAATGTGACTGAGATGTTTTTCCACGATAAAGTGAAATTAAATGAAGAATGTATTGAGTTTATGAAAGATGAAAGTATTCCAAATACATTAAAGGTGTTTAAAGAAGAAATGGAAGCAATTGATGATTGGACTGTTGAAAATATCAAAGAAGCAATAAATCATACAAAAGAAAAAGCAAATGTGAAGGGAAAGATGCTATTTATGCCAATTCGTATTCAAGTAACTGGTGTTATGCATGGACCAGAACTTCCAAATACAATTCATTTGCTTGGAAAAGATGTTGTATTAAAAAGATTAGGAGAATAGAAATATTCTTCTTTTTTGATTCATATATTACTGTGGAGGGATATATGAATTATATTGATAGTCGTTTTAAACAATTGGTAAATCATTTAAAAAAGAAAACAAAAGAAGAGATTTATGGAGATATGGTGTATCAGTATAAAAGGTTAAATCAAACCTTAAAAAATTCGTTAGAAGATTATTTTGTAAAGTTTCCCTATTGGGGAACACTCAGTGAGAGAAAAGAAGATTTTGGTCATATGAAAGAAATTGCTGATTCTTTGAAAGATCATTTAGATGACTTTGTACATTTGTATTCTAAATTAGGAGATTATCGCTCTAAACTGGTGTTATATGCAATTATGAGTAATTGGTATCAATATGACTTTGATTATTTAAATCGTTCTATTGAGAAGAATTATGGCCATTATTTTGATTTAGATTTAATAGAACCAGAGGAAGATGAAATTGTTGTTGATTTAGGAGCTTATACTGGGGATACGATTCTAGATTATATCTATACTTATGGAGAAAATAGTTATAAGAAAATTTATGCATTTGATATCACGGAAGAAAGTCTCATAAAACTAAGGGAGAATACAAGCCGTTATCCCAATATACTAGCTAAGAAGCGTTCTATTTCCGATAAGAGTGGAATTACATATGTTAGAAAAAGTGAAGTCGATCATTCAGCAAATACAACAGTAGATTATGGAGAAGTGGAAGTATTGGAAACAACATTAGATGAAGAAGTAAAAGAAAAGATTAAAATACTTAAAATGGATATTGAAGGGGGAGAACAAAAAGCGCTAAGGGGGGCAACAGAACACATAAAAAATGATCACCCGAAATTATTAATTTCAGTTTATCATAATGTCAGAGATATTTTTGAGATACCAAATATGATAGAACAAATCGATTCTAGTTATCAATTTTATCTTCGAAATTATGGGGGAGGCGTCTATCCAACCGAAATTGTATTGATTGCAATATAAAAAAGTCTTAACGACTTTCTTTTTTTGTATTTTCATATTGTTGAATCATTTCGGAATCATAAACTCTCTCCCCATTTTTATGGTAGAAAAAGGAACTTGTAAATTTTCTAGCATTAGTAATTGCTAAATCTTCTTTTTGTTTTTGAGTCAGTCCATCTTGTGTCATTGCCCAACTGTAAATCTCGTCTATTTTTTGTTTAATATTGTTTGCAAAAGTTATTTTGTCAGGGAATTTATCTATTAAATATTGTTGTAATTGTTTTTGGAACTCTGTCATATTCTTTTGCACTCTTTCTGTTCCTAAATTAAACAAGTAAGCACCTGTAAAAAGGTCTAAGATTGTTTTATAATCTTTTTCTGGTGTATAGGGATTATAAGATATTTTCCCTTGGTGTTTTAAATCTTCAAAATACTTTTTTACATCGATTGCTACAATATTAGATGGAGCAATACTTTTTCCCTCTTCTTTTGATATGAATTCACTATGGTGGTAGATTTCTCCATGTGGTCTTATAAATTGTTTTCCATCAACAACATATAGATATACATACTTTTGATTTAAAACTTCTTGGAAAGAACCTTTTTGTTTCTCATTAATATTGATATGAAATTGATAATTTTGTTCTTGATCAAAACCATCATAAATATTACAAGATATTCTTGCAGAGTCATGAAAGAGAGCAAAATGAATTGCACGAAGAGGATTGTCTGTCGCATAAACATAATTTCCTTTTTGTGTACTTTCATTTGGCTTGATATCTAAAAAAGCTTTTGTACTTCCGTGAAAAAGATATTTTGGAACATGGTTTGTAATTTCTGGATATTGATTCAATAATTGTGGTTGATTTATCTTGATCATTTCATTTACTAATTGAATGTATTTACTTTGCTCTTCTGCATATTCTTGTAAATATTGTTTTAAACTATCATTCATAGTATTTCACCAACTATATTATATCACAATTTATTCTGTTTTTATGGTAGGTATAAGATCATCTAGTTCTTCTGAATCTTCAAATGGTTCAGACCCTTTTAAGTAATAAAGCATTTTTTTCTTTTTTGTATTTTCATTCGCTGGTTTACCACTAATAGGATCTACTAAGACACCAACTACATTACTAGGTATTTCATACCATCCATCTCCTTTTAAATCCTTTAACGAAGCTTCCATGGTATCTACCCACATATTTTTAATTAAATTTCCATCTTTCACATCACTCTCTCGGTTATCATCATATCCAGCCCATATTCCCATTAATAATTCTTGATTATAGCCAAATATCAAGTGATCAGTATTGGTTGTTCCAGTTTTAATGGCATATTTCTTTGTGATTTTAGGAGCAATATTAATACAAGTAGGGTAGTTATAGTCAATGAATTCACTAGCATAAGAATTTGTTAGCATTTCATTTAAAATAAATACAATACTACGATTTAGTACATTTTCAGCTTCTGGTTTATAAGAATATAATACGTTCCCATCTTTATCAGTTACTTTTCTTATAAAATACGGTTTTAATTTATCACCACCACTAGCAAGTGTATTATAACCTTCCATCATATCTAGTAAATTAATTTCAATGGTACCAAGAGCAAGTGATGGGATTGGTTTTAATGTTTGTTGAATACCAACTCTTTTGGCAATATTTACTAAGCTATCTTCTCCTAAAAATAGATGTGTTTTGACAGCATAAATATTATCAGAATAGGCAAGTGCTGCAGCCATACTAATTTGTTTATTTGGATAATTTTTATTATAGTTTTCAGGACTATATGTAGAATGACTTTGAAATGTAAAGGTTGTTTTTTCACTTTTAAAAGTAGTCGATGGAGTAAATCCATTTTCTAAAGCTTCATAATAAAGAAATGGTTTAATACTAGAACCTACCTGTCTTTTCGCACTTGTGGCCCGATTATATTGACTTTTTTTATAATCTCTTCCTCCCGTAGTAGCAAGGATTTTACCTGTTTTAGGTTCCATGACTACACTGGCAACTTCTAAATCAGGATTTTCTTTTAAGTCTTCATTCATACTATTTTCCATATTTTTTTGAATAGTAGGATCTAGATTGGTATATATTTTTAAGCCTCCTGTTTTTAGAAAAGAAGTAGGAATTGTTTTAATGGATTTTAATTCTTGAATAACGGCATCTTGGTAATACATTAAAGTAGATAAGTTATGCTCATTTTCTCCACCTACATAGGTTAGTTCTTTTTGAAAGGCTTTTTCTTTTTGGGCTTCTGTAATGTATCCATTTTTTTCCATTAGCGTTAATATCATCTTTTGCCTGTCCTTAGCGGCTAATTCATTAGAAATAGGAGAATAGTGTGTTGGATCTTTCGGAATACCTGCTAAAATAGAAGCTTCTGCTAAAGTTAGATCTTTGGCTTTTTTATTGAAGTAATATTGACTGGCATTTTCAATTCCAAAGACACCTCCATAGTTAATTGTATTTAAATATCCTTCTAGTATTTTATCTTTACTATAATGTGCTTCTAAACGAATAGTAAGCCATGCTTCATCAATTTTACGACTCCATGTCTTATCAAAGTCTAAAAATAAGTTTTTCGCATATTGTTGGGTAATAGTAGATGCTCCTTGTTTTGTTTTTCCGCTTGTAAAGTTAATGTATAGCGCTTTTAGAATACGTAAAAAATCAAAACCCTGGTGTTTATAAAAATGCTTATCCTCGATGGATAATGTCGCATCTATAACATAGGGTGATATTTCATCTAATGATACCCATTCTTTTTGATTACCAGCATTAAACAATTCATCATTTTTATCGTATAAATAAAAACTATTCGCACTATTAATCGGTAATTTTGGCATTAATCTTGCAACTGCATATATACCAATATAAACAAGAATCATACCAATGAGAATGATTCCTAATATTTTTCCAACTTTTTTCCATTTTTTCATTGCCATGCTCCTTATTCTTTTTCCTATTTTTTAGTATTACAGAAAATAGAAAAAATATAAGTGCTTTTTTTATATAGTTATGTTATAATGTCTACGTTTAAAGGTGTGTGGTTTTTTGGCGAAAATAAAATTAGAAGCAAAAGTCATGAATCAAAGTGAAGAAAATACTTTTTCTTATCAAGGTGATGGCTTGTTATTAAAAAATAAAATCGTCTATTATGAGAATGATATACGTGTCACACTTACGAAACAGGAGAATATAGTAAGATTGGTAAGAAAGCAAAAAGATTATGAGTTAGAAATGACGTTTCAAAAAGGTTATAAAACAGAAGTTATTTATAATTCATTGAAAGAATGTTTGAAAACTTATTTACAAGTAGAAACAAACGTGCTAGAATGGGAAAACGACAGGGTTAGAATCGATTATAGATTATATCCTACAAATGAATTATTTTCATATCAATTGAAGTTTGAGGTGATAGAGTGATTACAGAAAAATTAGGAATGTTATTAACAGATGTAGCAAACACATGTGGTTATGATGATACATTTACTGTTATTTTATCGAATCGTCCAGAGTTATGTGATTATCAAAGTGATACTGCTTTTCAGTTAGCAAAGAAATATCACAAAGCTCCAATGATGATTGGAACAGAAATTGTAGAAGCTTTAAAAAAGATTGACAATTTTGATGCGTATTTTAAAGAAGTATCATTTGCAGCACCAGGTTTTATTAATATGTCTTTGAGTGATTCTTTTATTAAAGAAAAGTTAGAAGATATGATGAATCATGAGAAGTTTCATTTAAAAAAACCAGAACAAGTAAAAACGTTTGTACTTGATTATGGTGGACCAAATGTGGCAAAACCACTCCACGTAGGACATATGCGTACAGCAATTGTAGGAGAGAGTATTAAACGTATTATTAACTATGTTGGTCATAAGACGATTAGTGATGTTCATTTAGGAGATTATGGATTACAAATTGGGCAGGTTATTTATGGTATTTTACAAGATAAAAAAGATATCAAAGATATTACTTTAGAGTATTTAGAAGATATTTATCCAAAGATGAGTGCTCTATGTAAAGAAGATGATGAGATTAAAGAAAAGTGTGCTGCAATTACGAAAAGCTTACAGGATGGAGATTCTACTTATCGTGAATTATGGAAAGTGATTTTAGAGATTAGTGGAAATGATATTAAACGTTTATATCGTTATTTAGATGTTTCTTTTGACCTATGGCAAGGAGAAAGTGATGCTTATAAGTATATTGCTCCAACAGAAGAAATTCTTCATGAGAAGAGTCTTATTGAGGACAGTGAAGGTGCGAAAGTAGTAGAAGTAAAAAAAGAAGAAGATACGAAAGAAGTGCCACCACTCATTTGGCAAAAGAGTAATGGTGCATATCTTTATGGTACAACTGATCTAGCAACCATTTACGAACGTGAACAGAGATTTCACCCAGATTATATTTGCTATGTCGTAGATAATCGTCAAAATCTTCATTTTGAACAAGTATTCCGCGTTGCCAAAAAAGCAGAATTAACGGATGCAAAATTAGAGTTTTTAGGATATGGAACTGTAAATGGAGAAGATGGTAAACCATATAAAACAAGAAGTGGAAACACACCAAAACTAGATGGCTTATTTGAACAAACAAAAGAAATATTCTTATCTAAAAAAGAAGAGAATAAAGAAAAGAACGATGAAGATATTCGTAAGATTGTAAATGCTATTTTAAAATTTGCAGATTTACAAAATAGTCGTGAGAGAGATTATATATTCGATATTCATAAATTTTCTAATACTGTAGGAAAAACTGGACCATATATTTTATATACTTATTTAAGAATTGATAAAATATTAAAACAAGTAGAGGTTCCAACAAGTTTATCTTCTCAAATTTATAATGAAACAGATCGTAATTTACGTTTAAAATTATTAGAATTGGATAAAGTAATCTTAGCAGCTTTTGAAGATAGAAAGCCAAATTATATTGCTGATTACATTTATCAATTATCAGATTTAGCCAATTCATTCTATCAAAATAATCATCTTGCAAATTTGGAAGATCAAACGAAGAAAAATGATTGGTTATATGTATTAACACTGACGAATAAAGTGTTAAAAGAAATGTTATTTCTAATTGGAATAGAAATACCAACTTTTATGTAAATCGTATATGGAGGGAATTATGAAATTAAAAAACATGCCAAAAGAAGAGTTAGAATTAATGTCTTATACAGATTTAACAGAAATGTTATTAAAGGAAAATAAAAAGCCAATGAATACTCCTACTGTATTCCGCAAAATTTGTGATTTATTAGGATATAGTGATGATGAATATGCTTCTAAGATAGGGGATTATTATACATCTCTTACAATTGATAAACGTTTTGTATTATTAGATAATAATGAATGGGATCTAAGAGATCATCATAGTATTGATCTTTCTTTAGAAGAAGATGACGAGGAAGATGAAGAAATGATGGAAGAAGAAGCTGTAGAAGAACCTGAGGAAGAAGAAGAAAACATTGATGAAGTAAATACTGATGAAGAATTAGAAGTAGATGACGACGATGATATTGATGAGTTAAATATTATTTCTGATGATGAAGACGAAATGGAATAGCCAACTTTATGGCTATTTTTTTGTTTGAACGAGAAAAAACGTTGATTTTATAAGGATTTTACACGAAAAATGTTGCAATTATGTCAAAATAATGATATTCTTAGAATGTAAGCAAGATAGCTTAACATAATAGGAGGTAGAACATAATGACAAAAGCAAATTTAATCGATTACATTGCTGAAGAAACAGGATTAACAAAAGCTGATGCTACTCGTGCTTTAGATGCAATGATGAGCGGAATTGTGAAAGGATTAAAAGAAGAAGGAAAAGTAACTTTAACTGGATTCTGTACTTTTAACGCAGTTCACAAAGATGCTAAAGTTGGACGTAATCCAAGAACTGGAGAAGCTGTTCAAATTCCTGCAAGAGTTGCTGCTGTTATCAAAGCTGGTTCTAAATTAAAAGACGCTTTAAACTAAAAGGCATTATGCCTTTTTTTATTACTTATTTATGATAAAAATTCAAAAAGCTATTTTACTTTTAAAAGAAATAAAACAGAATAACCAGCAAGCATATATAGTCGGAGGATTTGTCAGAGATTATTTAAGAGGAATATGGAGTTCTGATATTGATATTTGTACAAGTATGACTCCCGACTTATTAAAGAAACAATTTGTCGTTAAAGAGGAACATTATGGTTCTACTGTGATTGAATATCAAGGAGAATTATTTGAAGTAACTACTTTTCGTAAAGAAATAGGTAGTAAACAAAATCGCTACCCTGATAAAATTGTTTACACATCGTCTTTAGAAGAGGATTTAAAACGTCGTGATTTTCGTATGAATGCGATTTGTATGAATGAAAATAAGGAGATAATTGATTTACTTGGTGGAAAAAAAGATGTTTATAAAAGGCAAATTGTTTGTATTGGAAATTCAGAACAAAGATTAGAAGAAGATGCACTACGTATACTACGAGCTATTCGTTTTGCGACGACATTGAATTTCTCGCTAGATCATTCTTTATCAAAAGCAATTATCAAACAAAAAGATTTATTAAAAGAAATATCTTATCAGCGAAAGAAAGAAGAATTAGATCGTATATTTTCATCAGAACGTGTATTTCAGGGAAGGAAATTATTAATAGAACATCAATTATTAGATGTGTTAGAAATTCCTAATTTAAAAGATATTGTTTTATATCCTAATGAATTATTAATATGGATGCAGTTAGAAGTCGATGATATTTATCCATTTACAAAAGAAGAAAAGAAGCAGATGAAATATTTACGTAAGTGTAAAGATGAACCATGGAATATATACCGCATTTATGAGTCTGATTTAGATACTGCTATTTTAATTGGTATGATGAAAGGAAAAGGAAGAGAAGAAATCAAAATATTAAAGAAGAATCTTCCCATTCATACAAGAAAAGATATTCAAATTACCAGTACAGAGTTACAACGACTAATTCCAAAAGAAAAAATATCTCATTATTATAAAAAAATAGAGCAAGCTATTTTAACAACTCAATTAAAAAATCAAAATGATGACATTAAAAAATGGATACAAAATCATCGATAATTTCTATACAGAAAATCAAATCTTTAGTATAATAAAAAACAGGTGATGTTTATGATGGATAAAATCATTGAATTATTAAAACAGTCAACCGGAACATTCCCATTGCTGTTATTACATCATTATAAAGATTTAAAACTATCTGACTCAGAATTTATTTTATTAGTAGAAGTATTAAATACTGATTTAGAATTTAATCCTAAAAAAATGAGTCAAGATTTAAAGAAGGATTTAAATGATGTTTTAGAAGAAATGAATGGTTTAGTAGATAAAGGAATTTTAAAAATTGAAGTACGTAAAGTGAGAAATTTAAGATCTGAATATATCAATTTAGATGATCTTTATGAAAAGTTAGCATTCTTTATTGTCAATGAAGATGAGACAAGTAATAGTGAAAACATTTTTGATATATTTGAAAGAGAATTTGGCCGTACATTATCTCCAATGGAGTATGAGATTATTCAGAGTTGGTGTGGGGGAGAATTTAGTCAAGAATTAATTGTTCTAGCACTGAAAGAAGCTACTTATAATGGAGCGAATAATCTAAGATATATCGATAAGATTTTGTATGAGTGGAAGAAAAAAGGTATTAAAACAAAAGAGGATGTGGAAAAGCAAAAGAATGAATTTCACAAAAAGAAAGAGTTACAAACAAAAGAATTGTTTGATTATGATTGGTTAAATGAACGAGAAGATACAAATAATTAGTGATTATTTAGATGAATTATATCCTAATCCTCGTTGTGAATTGAATTATACAAAAGATTATGAATTATTAGTGGCAGTTATGTTAAGCGCTCAAACAACTGATAAAAGAGTGAATCAAGTGACGCGTATTTTATTTACAAAATATCCTACTTTACAGGCTTTAGAACAAGCTGATATCAAAGAGATTGAACAAATTATTAAACCAATTGGGACATATACCAAAAAAGCTAAAAATGTACATGAAATTGCTACACATTTACTAAAAGAACAAAATGGAATTGTACCCAATAATCGTGCGTATTTAGAAACTCTTCCGGGAGTAGGTAGAAAGACTACCAATGTAGTTTTAAGTAATTTATATGATGAGAAATGTATTGCTGTAGATACACATGTTGCTCGTGTCAGTGTTCGTTTAGGTTTAGCACGAAAAAATGATGATGTGAGAACGATTGAAAATAAGCTAACCAAGAAATTTCCGAAAGAAAGTTTAGGAAGACTACATCATCAGTTAGTATTATTTGGTAGATATCATTGTAAGGCTAGAAATCCTGAGTGTATAAATTGTCAGTTATATGATATTTGTAAAAGTAAAGACAAGAAAAAAGTATCGTAATGGATACTTTTTTATAATTTAAAATCATTTGTAATATCATCGTTCATGTCTTTTCCATCAAAATAGTTTTTAACTTTATAATGAAATAAAAATGCTAAAATATTAGAAGGAAAAGAACGGACTAATTTATTATAAGTTGTTACAATGCTGTTATAATATTCTCTACATGCGTAAATTTCTGCTTCTGATTCGTTTAAAGAAATTTCTATTTTTAAATAAGATTCACATGTTTTTAAGACATCGTATTTTTCTTTATATTGGTGGAATTCATTGATTCCATCATAAAGCTTACGATCTAAATCAAAATTAGATAATTTACGAGAACGTAGTTTTACAATCTCGTCTAATACTTCTTCTTTGTCATCTAATTTGGCATTGGTCTTAATAATGTGAATGGATTTATTTAATAAATCAAAACGTTTTCTTAGTACAGAATCAATGTTTGCTTCTGCTTCATTTAAACGAATAAAACAGTTTTGAAATTTGTTATAACAATTAATACAAAGTATTAATATACTACAAACTATGACACAAATTATAAGGAATAACATAAATGCGTTCATACTATCACCAAAAACATTATAACAAAAAACGTGTCAATTGACTAGTATATTCTAATTAGGAATAAATTCTGGACTATAATTAATTTTTTCATAGAATTTAAAGTAATCAATATAAATGGTAAGGAGTAAATACCATTCTCCATTGGTTGGATTACTAATAATAATGTGATCCCGACCAGCTTGTTCTACAATGCCTGAGAATTTAAGATCTCGCCATTCATTAGAATCTGGAAATGTCATATAGACATCTACTTTTTTTCCTTTATTTAGTCTTAAAATATTTTCAATATAAGATTGCTCCATGGGAAAATCTCCCGTCATAGTAGGAACTGTTTGTTGATTGGGAATATTTCCATTGCCGGTGAATATTGGAGCTCCGGTAAAATTACTACTATTATTTGTTCCTGGAAAAAAACTGTTTTGATTCATGTTTATTTCACCCTTTCTAATAAACGATATGCGAAAATGTGTCAAATATGTAAAAAATATGATTTCAAATGAATTGAGATATGATATAATGCTTATGTTGGAAAGGGGTTAAGTATGAAAGTAACAGTGGGTATTTCAGCACAC
Organism: uncultured Acholeplasmataceae bacterium; assembly: GCA_905203475.1. Taxonomy (GTDB): domain Bacteria; phylum Bacillota_I; class Bacilli_A; order RF39; family UBA660; genus UMGS2016. The sequence goes on along the minus strand of CAJKWD010000005.1, from coordinate 811 downwards.
CATGTCCATTTGACGAAAGAGGATTTAGAAATTCTTTTTGGAGAAGGATATGAGTTGACTGTCAATCGAAATATTAATCAACCTGGTCAATTTGCAAGTAATGAGTTTGTAACAGTTCGTACAGAAAAAAGTGAAATTGCTCATATTCGTATTTTAGGACCAGTACGTTCATATACACAAGTAGAATTATCAAAAACAGATTATATTAAATTAGGATTAGATGCACCAATTAGAGAGTCGGGAGATGTAGAAAATAGTGCAAAAGTAACAATTATCGGACCAAAAGGAATGATAGAAAGAGAAGCTGGTATTATTGCGACTCGCCATATTCATGTTCCAATTGAAGATGCAGAAAAATTAGGATTGTCTGAATATGATTATGTGAGTGTAAAAGTTCCTGGCAAAAAAGGTGGTATTATGTATCATGTATCACTTCGTATTGCCGAAAATTCATATTATGAAATGCATATTGATACAGATGATGCTAATGCTTTTCAAATTAAAAATGGTGAAGAGTTAGAAATTTATAAGGATATCCAAGAATGATAGATCAAATTCAAATATGTGATCGCTGTAAAGCAATCAAAAAAGAAGATATTGAATATATTAAAAAAATATATTCTAATTGTAATATACAAATAGGATGTTGTAATTTATGTGGAATAGGTCGTAGTAAACCTTTTATTATTTATAACCATATTCCTATTATTGCCAATACTTTTGCAGAAGTATTAAGTAAATTAGAAGAAAGAAGGAAGTCATAATGGCTTCCTTTATTTCAAATAGAGTACTTTTTGTCAACATACGTAAA